>DATEZK010000191.1:0-2825 GCA_035255665.1 Candidatus Limnocylindria bacterium | reverse complement strand
CGCTTCGATGGAGCCGCCGCCGCAGCGTGGCGGCGGGAAGATCCTCAAGGACGGCGATGCGAAGGCGCTGGCGGTTGAGCTCGCGCGCCTGCTGCATGAAGAGGCGAAGGTCCTGTGAAGATCCTGATCGTCGCCGAGCGTCGCGACGGACAACTGCGCCGCGTCACGGCGGAGATCGCCGCGAAGGCGGCGTCGTTCGGCGACATCGAGGTCGTCGAGGTCACGGGAACCGACCGCTACCACCCGGTCGCGCACGCGAACGCGGTCGCCGAGCGCGCGACTTCGAGCGGCGCCGACGTCGTACTCGTCGGCGCGACGCTGAACGGGCGCGACCTCGCGGCGCGCGTCGCCGCGAAGCTGGGCTGGGCCTACGCCGCCGACTGCACGGACGCGTCGGCGAAGGACGGCGCGTTCGAAGTGAAGCGGACGATGTACGCGGGCAAGGTGCGCGCGACGCTGCGCGTGCCGCTACCGGCGGTGCTCTCCATCCGACCGGGTGCGTGGACGCTCGCGGGTGGTGCGGCCGATGTGAAGCCCGCGGCGATCGCCGCGGACGCGAGCGCCGGGGGGACGCTGAAGTTCGCGCGTTTCGAGCCCACAGCGACCTCGAGCAAGCGCGTTTCGCTCAGCGAGGCGCGCGTCATCGTGTCCGGTGGGCGCGGTCTCAAGGGCCCGGAGAACTGGAAGCTTCTCGAGGAGCTCGCCGACGCGCTCGGCGCGGCAACGGGCGCGTCGCGCGCGGTGACCGACGCCGGGTGGCGCCCGAACGAGGAGCAGGTCGGCCAGACGGGGAAGACCGTCACGCCCGACCTCTACATCGCGCTCGGCATCTCCGGCGCGATCCAGCACCTCGCGGGCATGACGTCGAGCAAAGTCATCGTCGCGGTGAACAAGGATCCTGACGCCGACATCTTCAAGATCGCGGACTACGGCGTGGTGGGCGACCTCTTCGAGTTCCTGCCGGCGTTCACGGAGGCCGTGAAGAAGGCCAAGGCCGGCGCCTGATGCGGCCGGAGGCGGGTCAGACCGAGCGCGAGCTGGCCGAAGCGGTGCGCGACTGGGCGACGGGACTATCGCCGCGGATCCCCGGGGCCGAGCGCCAGGGGTGGCTTCCCGCCGACATCATCGAAGACCTCGGCAAGCTCGGCGTGCTCGGCATGAACGTTCCGGAAGAGGACGCCGGTCTGGGCGCATCGACCGTCGTGTTCGCACTCGTGCTCGAGGAGCTCGCCGCGGCGTGGCCATCGCTCGCGGTCGGCGTGTCCGTCAACAGCGGCATCGTCGCCGGCTCGATCGTCCGCTACGGCACGCGTGAGCAGCGAGCGCGCTGGCTTCCGCTCCTCGTTGACGGATCAGGGCTCGGCGCATTCGCGCTCACCGAGGCCGGCAGCGGCAGCGACGCCGCGTCACTCCGCGCATCCGCGCGGCGCGATGGTGACGACTGGGTCATAAACGGCCGCAAGCAGTTCATCACGAACGCGCGGTACGCGCCGCTGGTGATCACGTTCGCACGCGTGGGTACCGCGGAGGACGGCCGGCCACACGCGGGGATCACCGCCTTTCTCGTTCCCACGGACGCGCGGGGCGTGAGCCTTGGTCCGTCGGACGAGAAGATGGGCCTGCTCGCGTCCGACACGAGCTCGCTCGTGCTCGAGGACGTCCACCTCGGCGCCGACGCCGTGCTCGGCGAGGTCGGCAAGGGCTTCGCCATCGCGCTCGCGGGGCTCGATGGCGGCCGCATCGGGATCGCCGCGCAGTCCATCGGGATCTCGCGAGTGGTGATCGAGCGCGCGATCGCGTACGGGCGCGAGCGCCGGCAGTTCGGGAAGCCCATCGTCGAGTTCGATGCGATCCGCTTCTCGCTCGCACGTGCTCGCACCGATCTCGACGCGGCGCGCCTGCTCAACCTGCGAGCCGCGTGGCTCCGGGATCAGGGTCAGCCGTTCACGCGGGAAGCGTCGATGGCCAAGCTGTTCGCGAGCGAGGCGGCGCAGCGCGTGACCTATCAGGCGCTGCAGGTCTTCGGCGGCTACGGCTACATGCGCGAATTCGAGGTCGAGCGTTATGCCCGCGACGCGCGCGCGACCACGATCTACGAAGGGACGAGCGAGGTGCAGCGCATGGTCATCGCGCGCTCGCTGGTGGCCGCGTGACGCTGCAGAAGAACAAGACGGCCAAGCAGCGCTGGCTGGACGAGTCATACGGGCCGGCGGTGAAGAAGCGCGCCGAGCGCAAGGAGCGTTTCACGACGCTCTCTGAAGTTCCGATCGATCCGCTGTACACGGCCGACGACCTCGAGGGCTTCGATCCGGCGACGCAGCTCGCCGCGCCCGGCGAGTTCCCCTTCACGCGGGGCATCCATCCAACGATGTACCGCTCGCGCCTCTGGACGATGCGCCAGTTCGCGGGCTTCGGCTCCGCGGAGGACACGAACGAGCGCTTCCGCTACCTGCTCACGCACGGCGTCACCGGCCTGTCCACCGCTTTCGACATGCCGACGCTGATGGGACGGGATTCCGACGATCCGCTCTCGCGCGGCGAGGTCGGTCGCGAGGGCGTTGCCGTCGACACGATCCGTGACATGGAGATCCTCTTCGACAAGATCCCGGTGGACGAGGTCACGACGTCGATGACGATCAATGGACCGGCCTCGATCGTGTGGGCGATGTACCTCGCCGCGGCGGAGAAGCGCGGGTATCCGCTGACGTCGCTGGGCGGAACCATCCAGAACGACTGCCTCAAGGAGTACATCGCGCAGCGCGAGTGGATCGTGCCCGAACGGCCGGCGATGGACCTGGTCATCGACACGTTCCGCTTCGGCTCGC
>DATEZK010000190.1:0-5502 GCA_035255665.1 Candidatus Limnocylindria bacterium | reverse complement strand
ACATCCTCGCGACGTTGGACCTGGGACCGCCTGAGGGCATCCGGCCGACGGACCTTGCGGAGCAGGCGGCGCTGACGAAGAGCGGGCTCACGAGAGCGATCGACCGGCTCGAGTCGCAGCGACTTATCGAGCGGCGCGCGTGCCCGACGGACGCGCGAGGACAGCTGATCGTGCTGAGCGCGGAGGGCAAGCGCAATCTCCGCCGTTCCGCGCCGGAGCATTTCCGCTCCATCGCCCGCAACTTCGCCGACCACCTGACCGACCGCGAGGTCGAGGTGCTCACGACCGCGCTCGAGCGCATCGCCGGGGCCAACGACCGGCGCTAGCAAGGCACAGCCGATGTCGCTCCTGACCGAACGGTCGGGAGGGATCAATGGACGCGATCGTCCTCGCTGTGTCTCAGGACAACGCCGACGCGCTGCTCGACGGGACCCGCACCACCGATCACCGTGCACTGCCGCCAAAACGCCTACCGGCCCGCGCCTACCTGGCGGTCGTCGGCACCGGGACCGTGGTCGGCGAATGCGTTCTCGGTGAACGCACCGGCCGCACCGCCAAGGGTTGGACGCTGCCGGTCAGCAAGCCACGCCGTTACCGCAAGGCGCGCCCGCTCGCGGATTTCGGCATAGCCAAGACTCCGCGCAGTTTCAGATACGTGGAGAAATAGCGGCCTAGTTCGCGGGCCGCCACGCGAAGGTGACGTGGGTGATGAGCTGGCCGTCGGTCTCGAAGGTCCAGGTCGTGTAATTCGCGAAGTGGCCCGGCGCCCTCGTGAGGCCCCGCAGGATCACGGTCGTCCCGTCGATCTGCTGCTCCCGGATCCGCCGGATGAACGCCGGGGCGATGCGAACGAGGCGTCGTGCACCGTCGCGGCCCTCCAGCTGTGACTCGCCGCCGGGCAGCTCGATCTGCACGTTCTCGGCACAGACCGCCGCGGCGCGCTCGGGGTCCCGGGCCTCCAGTGCGTCCATGAAGGTCTTGGCGGCTTCCAGCGGATCGGGCATAGGGAGGAGTATTAGGGACGTGCGGCAACTGCGCGGGCTTCTGCCGTATGCCCTGGTCTCCGCGCTGGTCGTTGTCGCCTCGGTCGTCGCGATCGTCGTCTCCACCACCGGGGCGCCGGCGGGCCCTGAAGTGGCTGCCTCGCCCTCCCCGTCAGCCGCGGCCAGTGCCTCGCGGCAGCCCGTCACGGACCTCTCGGCGACAGGTCGGCTCGCGTACTGGCGCGCCGAACCGAACGGCGATCACCTGCTCTGGCTCGCGAACGCGGACAACTCCCGGCGCCGCTCGGTCGCGAAGACGACGACACCGAGCACGATCACGAAGACGAAGTGGTCGGCCGACGGCAACTCCGTCGCGTACGTCGATGGCTGGACCCGCCTCATTGTCGTACGCGTGGATGGCGCGACCTCGTCGTACAGCCTCGCCCCGGCGCTACGGAGCGACAACTACCGCATCGTCGATCATCGCTTCTCTCCGAGCGGATCGCGCATCGCTGCGACGGTGCAGCGCCAGACCGGCAGCCAGAGCGACGTCTATATCGCGACCGCCGACGCGACGTGGACGCGCATCACGAATGTCGAAGATGCGATCGCGGCCGACTGGCTCGATGAGGAAGAGCTGCTCGTGCAGACGACCGGCGGCGTCATATCGGCCGTGCGCGCGAGCGGAATGAATCAGTTCCGCCCGCTCACGGGCTTGACCGGCTCATCGCCGGTGATCGGCAGCGACGGCCGCGTGCACTTCCTCGCCGGACGCGTCACGCAGTTCTCGGGTGCGAGCGAGACCTTCGTCTTCGCCGCTGCGGCGAACGTGTGGAGCATGACCGTGGACGGCACCGATGTCCGTCGCGAGATAACACCACCGGACCAGGAAAGCCTGCGGCTCGACGGGACGTGGCCCGGCGGATATCTGTATCACCGCGGCACGAACCCGGCACAGCTCGTCATCGGCAGGATCCCGATCCTGCTGCCCTCGAGTGCGGGTCTCATCGAGCGCATCGCGGTCTCTCCCGACAAGCGCTACGCGATCGGATTCGCCGGGACGACGGTGATACGCGTCGACATCACCGCCCAGGGCCTTGCTCCGAATGCCGTCCTCCTCCTCGGCTCGATCGACTTCGGCGATGTCTGGTTCCCGCGCGCGCCGCTCGCGCGGGCGGAGGCCACGCCTCGGCCCGACGCGCCTGCCGTGCGCTACGCATTCGCGCACGGCGGCAACATCTGGACGATGGGCCCGGACGGCGTGGCGTCGGTATTGCGCACCGGCGCCACCCACGCACAGACCCAGCGCCGCTTCACGATCCCTCTTCCGCGGTGGTCGCCAGCCGGGGACCGCATCCTCACGGTGGAAAGCCTGGGGACCGGAGCCTCGGCGCAGCAGTTGATCCCGGTCATCATCGACAGCGCCGGAAAGGTGACGCGCCTGACCGCGGTCTCGTCCGTAAAGGAGGCCGTCACCTGGTCGCCTGACGGCACACGCATCGCCGCGGTCGCGCTGCCCGCATCGCCGCTGGACCCGTCCATCCTGCAGAGCGAGCTCACCGTTCGTGTCATGACCGCCGATGGCGCGCTCGGTCAGACCATCCCGGGTCGCGAGGTCGTGTGGACCACGCCCGGGATGTTCGTGCTCACGAACGGGACGATCCGCGCGAATGACCGCGCGCGCGACGAGCAGGCCATCGAGCTGTGGAACGGCACGCAGAAGCGCACCGTCACCACGGTCGCGCGCATCATCGGCGATCCGCGCGCGTTCGTTGGCAGCGTCAGCGCGGGTGCGACGCGTGGCATCACCTCGGTGAGCAACATCACGGCGGCGGCGGACGGCACTTTCGCGGCTGTCCGTGTCGCGTTCCTCGGCTCGTCCGCGACACCGTTCCTTGTGCTGCTGCGTGCATCTGACGGGGCCGCAATGCAGTACGTTCTCGGAGACCGTATCGCCGACGAGCAGTGGTCACCCTCTCGCGCGCTCATCGGCTACACGAATACGACGGGCGGCCAGGGGATCGTGGGCACCCCCACCGAAGCGAAGCCGAGTGCGGTGGTGCGCGACGCGGCGACCGGTGCCGTCCTCGCCGAGGTCGAAGGTCGCTTCGCGGGCTGGTCGCCCGACGGCGCGTGGTTCTACGTCGCGACGAGCGGCGGTCTGCACGCGCGGCCGCTCGCGGGCGGCGCGCTCGTCCGCGTGAGCGGCCTCGGCGTACCGGTCAGCATCACCAAGCCGTAGGGCTTCGCCCTCCGCCGTCGCTCGTCCTCACCCGCAAGCTGCGGCTTGCGTTCTCGTCCTCGCTGGGCGGTAGTCGCCCACCGCATCGGCGGGCTACGTTTGCGATCGCTCGAGCTTGTCGGCCGCGTCCAGCTCCTCACGCAGTTCATCGCGTTCGGCGTCGGAAAGTTGGACCTGCCGCAGCTCGACCATGAGTGCGTGAGCCCGCTCAGTCTCGCCTAGCGCGACGGCGATCTCGGCGCGAGCGGCCAGCGCGCGAGCACGCTCAGCCGGCGCGGCGGTCGCGCTCTTCGCAAGTGCGGCATCCAAGACCTTCGCGGCCATTGCGTCATCCGTCTTGAAGTCGCGCAGACGCGCCGCGGTCCTGATCGCCAGCGCGAGCTTGGATTCGGCTTCCGCGACTGGGCCGTCCTCATATCCGTCCTCCGTCGCATCGGAGCCAGCTCGCCGGATGAAGATGAGCGAGTTCCCCGCCGGGTCCACGATCGTGAAACGGCTCTGACCCATGCGCATCCGCGTGATGCGGGGGATCCCCGCGATCGGCAGCTTGCCGTATGCGGTCCGAAGCGCAGTCGCGAACAGCTCATGAAGGTCCTCGACCTCAGCGACGATGATCAGGCAGGTGCTGTATGCCGCCGCGGGATCGAGACGGGGGATCCCAAAGAGGTGCAGCTGGACGTCCCCGCGTGCCACGACCGCATACGGATTCGGGGTCTTCTGTTTGTACGTGACCTCGCATCCGAGCAGCCTGTAGAAGGGCAGCGACTCTTCGAGCGTGACGCAGGGCAGCGCGGGGATCGCGGTGTCGGTGGTCATCCTTCGCGTCCAAGTCTCGCAGACAGAGCAGTGGGCGGATCCGGCGCCGATACTGAGGTCGATGCAGGTGGGTGCGGTCTTCCCGCAGCTCGAGATCGGCACCGATCCCGACGCGATCGCGAGATACGCGCGGACGGTCGAGGAGCTCGGCTACGACCACCTCGTGATCTTCGATCACGTCCTCGGCGCGGATGCGAGCAGGCCCGGGGGATGGACCGGCGTGTACGACCACCGTTCGATGTTCCACGAGCCATTCGTCCTATACGGGTACGTCGCCGGCATCACCACGCGCCTGCGGCTCGCCACCGCGGTCATCGTCCTCCCGCAGCGACAGACAGCGCTCGTCGCGAAGCAGGCCGCGGAGGTCGACGTGCTATCGCGAGGCCGTCTCATCCTCGGCGTGGGCATCGGCTGGAACGCCGTCGAGTACGAGGCGCTGGGGCTGAGCTTCACGAATCGCGGCCGGCGCATCGAGGAGCAGATCGCGGTCTTGCGCGCGCTGTGGACACAGGAGGTCGTGGACTTCAAAGGTCGCTGGCACCGCCTCGATCGCGCTGGACTCAACCCGATGCCCGTTCAGCGCCCGATCCCTCTCTGGATGGGTGGCGGCTACCAGGCGCGTGATCGGAAGGTCATCGAGCCAGCGCTGCGGCGGATCGCCACCATCGCCGACGGTTGGTTCACGCATCTCCCGCCGAACGAGGACGGCCGCGCGGGAATGGACACGTTCCGGCGCTTCGTGCAGGAAGCCGGACGCGATCCCGCGAACGTCCCGGTCGAGGGCCGGATCCCAGCCGCGCGCGGCGGCCCGGAGGAGTGGAAACGAGGCGTCGAGGCGTTCCGTGAGATGGGGATGACGAGCGTGGAGCTGACGACCATGGGCGCCGGTTATCGCGGTCTCGATGAGCATCTCGAGGCGCTCCGGCAGTTCCGCGGGTTGATCTAGCGGATCACAGCGTGCGCTTGTGCTCGCGCAGGTCGCGCCGGCTCCGGAATCCAGCGGATTCGTACAGACGACGAGCCCCCGGGTTCTTGCTGACGCTCCAGACCATGACCCTCGTCGCGTTGCGCTCGGCGCTTCGCTTCAGGACCTCGTGCACGATGGCGCGACCGAGTCCCAGACGCCGGAACTCGGGGCGTGTTCCGAGTGGCTCGATCTCGACGGTCTGCGTTCGCGGATCGAACCATGCGATGCAGTAGGCGGCGAGCGTGCCGTCCGGCGCAGCGACGATCGGCACCAGCTCGCGCTCGAAGTCCGGCATGGTCGTGACGGCCGCGTGCATCTCCCGGTCGTAGGTCGAGGGCGCCCACGTCGACCAGGCGGCGCGATGAAGCTCGACGTATGCATCGTCAAGCGTCGGTTCGAGCCACCGCATCGAGAATCCTTCCGGCAACCTTGGTTCGGGAAGCGCGTCGCCGAGCTCGTAGATGAGCTCGCCACCGGACGATCCTGAGGGCTCG
>DATEZK010000189.1:0-5871 GCA_035255665.1 Candidatus Limnocylindria bacterium | reverse complement strand
CGCCCCGAACCACTCGAGCACCGACGCGCCCCACGTGAATCCGCCACCGAAGGCTACGAGGAGGACCTTGTCTCCGCGGCGCAGCCGTCCGGTCGCCTCCGCTTCGCAGATCGCGATCGGGATCGACGCCGCGGAGGTGTTCCCGTAGCGCTGGATGTTCACGAAGACGCGGTCCATCGGGAAATGAAGACGCTTCGCGACCTGCTCGATGATCCGGATGTTCGCCTGGTGCGGGATCATCAGCGCGATGTCGTCGAGGCCAAGGCCGGCCTCGGCCAGGGCTTCTTCGGCCGCATCGGCCATCGATTTCACCGCGAGCTTGAACACGTCGCCGCCCTGCATCGTGATCAGGTGCTGACCCTTGTCGAGGGTGTCCTGCGTCGCGCGAATGCGCGCGCCGCCCGCCGGGATGAGGAGCTTCTCAATGTGAGATCCATCGCTGTGCAGGATCACCGACTCGATGCCCACCGACGCGTTCGTCGCTTCGAGCACGACCGCGCCGGCCCCGTCGCCGAACAGCACGCAGGTCGTGCGGTCCTTCCAGTTCAGGAATCGCGATAGCGTCTCCGCGCCGATGACCAGGGCGTTCTGCACCGCGCCCGACACGATCATGCCGCGCGCGACCGCCAGCGCCGACACGAAGCTCGTACACGCCGCCTCGATGTCGAACGCGCCGGCCTTGGTCGCACCGAGATCGTTCTGGACGACGCAGGCGGTGGCCGGGAACACGTAGTCCGGCGAGCAGGTTCCGACGACGATCAGCTGCAGGTCCTGCGCACGCAGGCGCGCGCGATCGAGCGCGACTCGCGCCGCGCGCGTCGACATGGACGAGGTGGTCTCGCCATCCGACGCGATGCGGCGCTCGCGGATGCCGGTGCGCGTCGTGATCCATTCGTCGGAGGTATCGACGATGCGCTCGAGCTCGGCGTTGGTCATCACGCGCGAGGGCGCATAGAAGCCCCAACCGGTAATGACCGCGTTCTTCGCCACTTTCTAGGTCTCGGTCGAGCCGACGGCCTTCCCTTTGCCAGCGAATAGCGCGCGCACGTCGCCATCGAACCGCTCGAGGAATTCGTGCGCATCGATGATTTCGTCGAGCGAGATCGGCGGCCGTTTCGCGCGCGCGGGCGGCTCGCTCATCGGCGCGAGCGCGGCACGCTCGCGATCCGCGTAGACGAAGAGCTTGAACACGGTCTCGCAGCGCTGGCACGTGACGCGCACGATCCACGCCGCCTCGTGACGGCCGAGAAGGCGGATCTCCGAGCCCGCATGGTTGGCGCCGCACACGCTGCAGTCGTAGTTCTTGGCCTGCTCGCGAAGGCGCCGGAGGATGTTCATCGGCGTTCGAGCATACCCGAGCCCGCCGGCTCGAGGCCGAGGCGCCAGGCGAGGAACGAATACTGGTCCGAAAGATCGTCGACCTGTTTGTCGAGCGGCTTGCCGATCCCGTGCCCGGCGTCGCGGTCCACGCGCAGCAAAACCGTCGCGTCCGGGTCCTCGGCCGTTTGCGCCTGCACAAGGGCCGCCATCTTGCGCGCGTGCATCGGATCGACGCGGCTGTCGCCCTCCGCGGTCGTGAACAGGACCGCCGGGTAGCGGATGCCATCTCGCACGTTGTGGTACGGCGAGTACGCGCGGAGCCACCGGTATTGCGTGGGGTCCTCGGCGCTGCCGTACTCGGCGATCCAGTACCGCGCGATGAGGAAATTCTGGTAACGAAGCATGTCGAGCAGCGGGACGGCGCAATACACGGCGCCGAACAGCTCGGGCCGCTGCGTGAGCGCCACGCCGGTCAGGAGTCCGCCGTTCGAGCCGCCGGCCACCCCGATGCGGTCAGCGCGCGTCCAGCCACGCGCGACGAGCGCCTCGGCCGCGGCGTGGAAGTCATCGAAGACGTTCTGCTTGCGCTCCAGCATGCCGTCCCGATGCCAGCGCTCGCCGTATTCACCGCCGCCTCGCAGGTTCGGAAGCGCGAAGAGACCGCCCGCCTCGACCCACGCCGCGGCTCCGGCGATGTACTGCGGGGTCCGCGAAACGTTGAATCCGCCGTAGCCATTGAGCACCGTCGGCACCGCGCCATTCGGCTTCACGTCGCGACGGTGCACGAGGAACATCGAGACGTCCGTGCCATCTTTCGATGCGTAGCTCGTCTGCTCCACCACGATCGTCTCCGGATCCAGTCCGACGGGGGCCGGAAGTCGGATGAGCTCTCGCACGCTGCCGCTGCGCGCATCGGTGACAAAGGCGATCGGCGGCACGGTGAACGACTGATAGGTGAACCCGACGAGGTCGCCGGCGTGATCGCCATTCACGAACTCGACCATCCCGATGCCGGGTAGTGCGACGTCACGCTCGTGGCGGCCGTCCTTCGACCAGAGCGCTACGCGCGAGGTCGCGCGCTCCAGCGTGACAACGGCCACGTGGTCCTGCGAGACATGGAAGGCCTCGAGCGCGTGTTCGGTCTCGGGAACGACCGTCTTCCAATGCGAGCGCTCCGGCGCATCGAAGTCCGCACGCACCACCTGGTAGTTCGGTGCGTCCAGATTCGTGCGGATCCAGATCGCGTCGTTCCGCGGAAATCCCTCGCTGATCCCCGGCTCTCCTTCGGTGACGACGCGCAGGCCGCGCTCGGGAGCGCTGCGATCGAGCAGATAGAGATCGCTGCGCGTCCAGCCTTTGAACGCGTGGAACAGCACCCACCGGCCGTCCGGTGATGTTCGCGCCCACACGATGTCTTCCTTCGGCCGGCCCTCACCAAAGGCGGTCTCGTCGCGGGCGGGATCGTCACCGCAGCGGTGGAAGCGAACTCGCCGGTAGTAATGCTCGTCGCCGGGCGCGACCGTCCCGGGCGCGGGGTTCACGCCGTAGTAGAAGCCCTCATCCGCCCAGGCCACGGTCGACCGCTGCGTGTGCGGGATGCGATCCGGAAGCTCGTGGCCCGTGGCGACTTCGATGATGTGGAGCGTCGACAGCTCGTCGCCGCCGCGCGACAGGCCGTACGCGACGTAGCTCGCGTCAGGCGACGGGTAGTACCAGTCGATCGTGACAAGACCGGCTGCGTCCAGCGCGTTCGGATCGACGAGCGCGCGATCCTTTCCGTCGACGGTCTCGCGGACGTAGAGGATCGACTGCCGCTGCGTCCCTTCGCGCCGCGTATGGAAGATGCGACCGTTCACCGGGCGAGGCGTGTCCAAAAGGCCGACCGCCAGCAGATCCCGGAGCCGCGTCACGAAGTGCCGGCGCTGCGGCAACGCATCGAGGACGGCCCGGGTCCGAGCGTTCTGCGCATCGGTCCACGCACGGGTGCGCTCGTTATCGGTGTCCTCGAGCCAGCGGTACGGATCGACGACACGCTCGCCATGCCAGCTGTCAGACACTTCCTCGCGCGGGGTCATGGGCGGCGGCGGCAAACGCATACCCAGAGATTACTGGCCGACGCCCGACGGCGCAGTCGCCCGGATGCCACGTTCGGCGCATCATGCGGGCGTGTTCGACTTCAACACGATCATCTTCCTGTTTTTCATCGCGCAGTTCTTCATCCCGCTGCTGCAGAAGAGGATGCTCGACGCTCGGCGGCAAGCCGCGATCCGAGCGATCGAGCAGTCGCGGCACTCGCGGCTCATCACGATGATCCATCGCCAGGAGACCATGAGCTTCCTCGGCTTCCCTATCGCGCGGTACATCGACATCGAGGACTCCGAGGACGTGCTGCGCGCGATCAGACTTACGCCGCCCGACATGCCCATCGACATCCTGCTGCATACGCCGGGCGGACTGGTTCTCGCGTCCGAGCAGATAGCGTTCGCCCTCAAGCGGCGTCAAGGCAAAGTGACCGCATTCGTCCCGCACTACGCGATGTCGGGCGGCACCCTCGTGGCGCTCGCGGCGGACGAGATCGTGATGGATCCGAATGCCGTCCTCGGACCCGTGGACCCGCAGCTCGGCACGGCCCAGTCGTCGTTCGCGGCCGCGTCGGTGCTGAAAGCGCTCGAACAGCCGAACCCCAATCGCGACGACACGACGCTGATCCTCGGTGACCTCGCGAAGAAGGCACTGCGTCAGGTGCACGAGACGGTGCGCAAGCTCCTGCTCGAACATCACAGCGAAGCGGACGCCGAGCGGATCGCGTCCGCGCTCGCAGATGGGCAGTGGACGCACGACTACCCGCTCGACGTCGAGGAGCTCCGTGAGCTTGGGATCAAGGTCGGCACCGAGCTCCCGAAGGCGGTCTTCGACCTGATGGATCTGTATCCGCAAACGAGCCAGCGACGTCCGGGCGTCGAGTTCATTCCGATCCCCTATCCGCCGCGCCCGGAGCCAGGCAAGACGGAGCGCTGAGCCCCAGCCCCGTGAAGAGCGGCTACGCACCGGCCGATGGCACGTCCCTCTACTACGAGGAGGTCGGAGCGGGATCGCCGGTCGTACTTCTCCATCCCGGGCAAGGCGGATGCGTTCTCTGGGACCGTCAGTTCGGTTCCTTCGCGCGCGAGTACCGGGTCGTCCGTTACGACGCCCGCGGCTTCGGGCGATCGGAGCGGCCCGACGCGCCGTTCTCACCGTACGAAGACCTGCGGGCCGTGCTCGACGGGCTGGACATCCAGCAAGCGGCGCTCATCGGACTTTCGCTCGGCGGGCTGACCGCGATCGACTTCGCGATCGCTTATCCCCAGCGGTTACGAGCGCTCGTCCTCGTGAATTCCGGCCTCTCCGGCTATCAGTACCAGCACCTCGGCGACTACATCGCGCGGCTGCGCGACGCGTCCGCGCGGGAAGATTTGGATGCCTGGATCGAGGTGCAGCTGGAAATGTGGTTCGACGGGCCGACACGGAAGCCCGAGGAGGTCGACCGCGCGGCCCGCGAGGAAGTGAAACGCATTCTCGTGGAGCAGGTGACGCGCAACCGCAAGCGGGGTCACGGACCGCAGCAGCAAGACCTCGGAGCGGTTGACCGGCTCTCGGAGATACGCGCGCCGACGCTCGTAGTCGAGTCGGCGCTCGACGCCCCGGACATCCACGCCATCGCATCCCTGCTTGAGGGCGGGATCAGCGGCGCCAGACGCGTCGTCATAGAGAACGCCGCGCACCTCGTGAACGTCGAACGACCTGACGCGTTCGCGGCGGCAGTGTTGCCCTTCCTGCGCGAGACCAGCAGCGCGTAGTACGACGGCTCAGACGTCTTTGAGGAAGTTAATGTTCCCCACCCAGGGCTGGTAACCCATGGTCGCGTTGATGTGCAGGATCGGATCGTTGGCACCGTCGTTACCGGTCCGGACACGGTCGACACCGAGCGCGATGGCCTGCATCAATGTCTCGCACTTCAGCGCGCGTGCGATGCCACGGCCGCGAACGCTCCGCGCCGTCGCGGTCCATTCGGTGCCGACGATGCCGCGAACGGGCGGATAGCCGAGCACCGACGCTCCGACGATCTCGTCTCCCTCGCGCGCGATCCAGAAGCGGTCCTCGCGCATGCTCGGCGAGCGGAGCCAGCGCATGGTGTCCTCGAACGACTCTTCGACATTCGGCAACGTCGTGGGAACGTCCCGCGTTGCCTCCTCATTCATGCGCCAGAGCTTTCGATACTTCTCGGGGTCGTCGTCGTGATCGAGCGTGAGCAGCCGGACACCCTCTGCGCGCGCGCGCTGACGGCATTGATCCGCCATGGCTGCGATCCGCTCGCGGTTCTCGGCGAGGTCCAGCAGCCAACGCTTTCCGCGGCGATCCTCGCGGAAGCCGCGACCCGCGATCGCGGCCAGGCGCACCTCGTCGTCCTCATTGGCGCGGACCGCGACGCGCCTCGCGCCATCGGCGAGGAGACGGCGCTCCATCTCCGCCAGCATCGCGTCCAGCGTCGCCCGCTCGCGATGCGCGGGC
>DATEZK010000188.1:0-12476 GCA_035255665.1 Candidatus Limnocylindria bacterium | reverse complement strand
ATGTCCGCGGCGGAGGTCGCGAAGCGCGCGATCTCGGACGTGAACGCGCTCGACGATGCCGCGTTCAACATCGTGGTGCTCGCCGCGGATGGCTCGCACGCGGCTGCGTCGAATCGCAGGGACCGCCGCTACGCGTGGCAGCGGACCGATATGGACGCGCCGGAGCTACCGGCGCGGGCGATCGTCGGCCGTTCGCGGTAGGCGCTCCGTCGTCGCCGGGATCGGCGCCGGGAGCGGCGCCATACGTGCGCGGTAGATGCTCCACGCCAGCCCCGTGAGCGGGACGGCGAAGAGGGCGCCGATGATGCCGGCCACCTCGACACCGACCAGCACGGCGAGGAGCGCCGCGATCGGGTGCAGGCCCACGGCGTCGCCGGCGATGCGCGGCACGAGCAGGTGGTTCTCGAGCTGCTGGATCGCGGTCGCGGCCAGGATCACCCAGATGACCAGCGGGAAAGGCTCCGTCAGCGAAACCAGCGCCGCGACGGCGCCCGCGACGATCGGACCGGCGATCGGGACGAGCTCGAGGATGCCGGCGAGAACGCCGAGGAAGACCGCGTATGGAACCCCGAGGACAAGGTACGCGATCGCCGAGATCGTCCCGATGATGAGCCCGAGGAGGAGCTGCCCGCGGATGTACCTGCCGAACAGACGCGCCGCCTCGAGCTCGATGCGCCGGAACTCGGATCGCTGCTTGGTGGGCACGACCCCATCCACCCATCGCCGCACCGCCGGAGCGCTCGCGAGGAAATAGATCCCGAGGACGAACACGATGAGAAAGTCGAAGATGCTGGCACCGACGCGCAGCGCCGCGCGAGCCGCCTCCTGTGTCCAGTCACCCACGCGCGCGCCGAGCTCGGTGCCGATGCGCTGTCGCACCTCGCCCGAGATCTCGATGCCGGCGATGTTGATCGGCTCGTTGCTCGATGCCATCGCAACCACGCGTGGCACCTCGCGCGCGAGCTGCGCCGTTTCGCGGACGAGTGGGACCGCGAGCGCGACGAGCGCCGCGACGACGGCGATGAGCGCGATGAGCGCCGTGAGCAGGACGGCGACCGAACGACCGGTTCGCCGACCGATGCGCTCGACGATCGGTGCGAGCGCGAAGGCGATGACGATCCCAAAAACGACCAGCACGATGACGTGGGAGAGCTCCGAGAGCGCCTCGAAGATCAGACGTAACGCGACGAGGACCGCGACGATCGCGGCGGCCGCGATGAGGACGCGCGTCACCCACCAGCGTGCCAGTGGCGAGCGCCGCTCTTCCAATCGCTAGAGCGCGCCGACGGCCGACTGGATCTTCGCGGTGGCCTCGCTCGCGGGCGTTCCGGCGGGGAAGTAGATCGGGTCGCCGAACACGACCTCGACATCGCCGCGCCAGCCGTTCTTCCGTGACGGCTCCCACTTCCGATCGCCGTGATCGAGCACGGAGACCTTGCTGATCTTCAGCTTCATGGGTACGACCGGCGTCGCGCCCTCGACCGCAATGAGACCGGTGCCGGACTTGAACGGCTGCATCGGCCCGCCGACGGTCAGCTTGCCTTCGGGGTAGATGAGCACCGAGAACTGGCGGTCGAGTCGAGCGCCCAAGAGCTCGAGACTACGGCGGATCGCGCCCTCGCGCGCGAGCGGGAATGCGTTCGCGAGGACCGATGAGAAGAACCCGTTCAGCTTGCTCCCGAAGACGTCGTCAGCCGCGGCGGCAACGGCGAGCTTCCACCGCCACGAGAGCGGGATCGCCATGAGGATGATGCCGTTATCCCAGTGGAGGCAGTGGTTCGGAGCGAACATCACCGGGCCACGCAGACCGACGAGCTTTTCCTTTCCAGTGACCTTGACCTTGTAGAAGATGTGCACCAGCGGATAGATGAGCGTCTGCTGCAACAGCAGCCCGAACGAGCGCACGAGCGGGCTGAGCGGCCAGCCGTAGATCCCCGTGTCGCGTTTGACGTCACGCGCGGCCGCGACCATGCGCTCGAGCTCCGCGACCGTCGCGTTCGGCTCGAGTGCCGCTTCGTCGACATACGCACCGAGCTCTTCCTCGATCGCGCCGAGGAGATCGACACGCGCAAGCGAGTCGAGACCCAGGTCCGCTGAGAGTGTCGCTCCCGGATGCACGGCCGCTGCCGGCACGGTCGCCACCCCAGCGATGAGTCGCTCGACCTCGCTCAGCTCGCGCGACGTCGTCTGTTCGCCGGTGGCCGCGCGAGCCTGCTCGACGCGCCCCATGTTCAGCAGCTGATCGATGACGAGGCGCTTCTTGACCTTCTGCGTCGGCGTCGTCGGGAACTCGTCTTCCGGCCAGATCGTCCAACCGCGGATCTGCTGGCTGCCCGAGAGCTTGGTGTTCGCGTCGCGAACGATCGCCGTGATCTGCTCGCGGTCCTTGAGGAGGAACACGCCGTGTACCTGGATGTCCTCGCCCGGCCGCTGAAGGCCAACGATCGTCGCGACCGCGGGCCGGAGCGGTGTCGCGACTGCCTCTATCCGAGGGTCCGCGGCGAGCGTGTTCTCGATGTCCTCGGGGTAGACCTTGGTGCCGTCGGCGAGGACGATCATGTCCTTCTTACGGCCGCGCAGCCACAGGAAGCCGTCCTCGTCGTACGAACCGAGGTCGCCGGTGTGATACCAGCCGTCCTTATCGAGGACGGCGCGTGTGGCGTCCTCGTTCTCCCAATAGCCTTTGAAGATGTTGGGGCCGCGCGCGAGCACCTCGCCATCCTCGGCGACCTTGACCTCGACGCCCGGCAGTGGCGTGCCGACGGAGCCGAGACGATTCAGCTCGACGCGGTTGAAGGTCAGCGCGGGGGACGCCTCGGTCGTCCCATAGCCCTGGAGCACGTCGATGCCGAGCTCCCGCCAGGATTCGCCGAGCGCAGGGTCCAGCGCGGCGCCGCCGGACACGATGTAGCGGAAACGGCCGCCGAACTGACGGTGGACGCTGAAGAACACCACGCGGCGCAGTGCCATCGGCAGCCGGCGCGCGACGCGACGCAGCTTCTCGAAGAGCTCTTTCTTCCCCTGCGCCTCCGCACTGCGCTCGATCGCCAGCATCAGCGACTTCACGGCCGCCGGGGTGATCAGCACCATCGTGACCTTGCGCTCCTTGAAGGTTCGGCGGACCACCGCTGGTTGGCGGCTTGTCGGATAGATGACCGACGCGCCCGCGATCAGCACGATGAAGAAGCCGCCGAGCTGCTCGAACATGTGCGAGAGCGGGAGGAACGAGAGCAGACGCTGTTTCGGGCCGATCGGAAAGATCTGCGTTCCTGCGATCGCGTTCGACAGGACGTTGCGATGCGTCAGCATCGCGCCTTTCGGATCGCCCGTCGTGCCCGAGGTGAACACCACTTCGGCGAGGTCGTCGCCGGTCAGAGCGGCCTTCTCGAGCGGCGCGCACTCGCGCGCCAGGTCGGGCAGCCGCTCCATCTCATGGAGCGGTAGGTTCAGCGCCTTCGCGCGCGCGAGGGTCTGCGAAGAGACGATCGCCCCGCTCGCACGAGTTCGCTGGGCGATCTTCTGTGCGAAGTCCGGCATCGAGTTCACGTCCAGCGGCACGAGGATCGCTCCGAGTCGTAGGGCGGCCAGGAACGCGATCCCGTACTCGGGACGATTCACACCCCAGATGACGACGCGGTCGCCCTGCTTCAGACCGCTGTCCTTCAGATAACGCGCGACACGCGGCACGACGTAGTTCAGGTCGCGGTACGTCCATGCGCGGGTGCGGAAACCGGGCCGGATGATCAGCGCGTCCTTCCCGCCGAACTTCTGAGCGGACTCCTCGATGATGTCGTTCAGTGTCT
The DNA here is from genome assembly GCA_035255665.1 of Candidatus Limnocylindria bacterium. Taxonomy (GTDB): domain Bacteria; phylum Chloroflexota; class Limnocylindria; order P2-11E; family P2-11E; genus CF-39. The sequence goes on along the minus strand of DATEZK010000188.1, from coordinate 8,673 downwards.
CCACGTCGCCCTCCCCTTCGCTAGCTCGCCAGCGCACGAAGCGCCTCGCGTCCCCCTTGCCGTACCGGTGGATAGTGCGAGAACAGGATCGTCTCCACGTCGAGCTCCGCGAGCCGCGCGATGGATCGGCGCGCGAGGCCCATGTCGTCGGTGAAGAAGTAGTTCGGAAGCGTCACCTGTCCGCGCATACGCTGCAGCAGATCACCGACGATCAGCAGGCGACGTGTCGCCGAATACAAACAGATGCTCCCCGGGGTGTGCCCCGGGGTGTGCAGCACGCGGAGCCCACCCAGCACAGGCAGCTCGTCCCCGTCCTCGGCCGCGATCACATCGGTCGGCGCCTGGGTGAGGTAGGCGATGATCGCTCCGGGTGCGGGCCGCCCGCTCATCACCTCGCGAAAGCGGATGCGCAGGCGCTCCATGTCCGCCGGGTGCATGAGGACCTTCGCTCCTGAGGCGCGAGCCACCTCCTGCACACCGCCGATGTGATCGGGATGTCCATGAGTGCAGACGATCCGCTTGATGTCGCTGAGCTGGTGTCCGAGCGCGGCCAGATGGCGCCGCAACATGACACCCGAGCCGCGATGGCCCGCGTCAATGAGCGTGAGCTCTTCGCCCAGGATGAGGAACGCGTTCACCCCGATGAGGCGCACGGCGTGCACGTCGCGCTCGACCTCCATCGCTTGAATGCTAGGCCGCCCCTCGCTATGGTCGGCCAACTTGCTCTCCGCTTTCCTGATCGGCGCGGCCGCCGGCTACGCCATCGCCATTCCCGTCGGTCCGATCGCCGTCCTCATCGTTCGCACCGGGCTGCGGCGCGGCTTCCGCGTGGCCGCCGCAGCCGGCGCCGGAACGGCCACGGTCGACCTTATCTACGCCATCGGTGCCGTTCTCGTCGGCGCGGCGATCGTCGCCTCGCTCGGCCCGGTGTTGGTCCCGCTGCGGCTTGCCGCGGCCGCGGTGCTGATCGGGCTTGCGCTGCGCGGGCTCCTGCAGCTGCGCGCGCGTCGCGTCGCCGCCGAGACCGATGACTCGCGCTCTGTCGTCCGCACGTATCTGCTCTTCCTCGGACTCACGCTCCTGAACCCGGCCACGGTCACGTACTTCGTCACGCTCGCCGTCGGCCTGCCTGAGATCGCTCAGGACGCGGGCTCGCGCATCGCGTTCGCGGTCGGAGCGGCTTTGGCGTCCCTGTCGTGGCAGAGCGTGCTCGCCGCGATCGGCGCTGCGCTGCACACGCGACTCACACCGCGGATCGAGCTGGCGACGACGCTTCTGAGCAGCGCGATCCTCGTTGCCTTCGCGCTCAAGATCGCAGCCGATGCGCTCGCGTCGACCTAGGCGCGCGCCGTCTAGGGGAAGAACGTACGCCAGTTGAGGTTGATGACCGACAGCACGATCAGCACGACGATGAGCTGACGGAATCGCTGCGGGTCGAGTCGCCCGCGCAGCGCGATGCCGACAGCGAGCGCGAGGAGGGTCGGCACCAGACCGAGCAGCCCGAGAGCGACGACCTCCGGCGTGAACAGCCCTTGAAGCGAGTAGCCGATCACCTGGACGATCGAGTTGAGCTCGAAGATCGCGGCGAGCGTGAAGACGAAGGCGGACGCGCTGAGCCGCTGGCCGTGGAAGTACGAACCGACGAGCGGGCTCGCGATCGAGGTCGTGCCCTGCAGCACGCCGCCGACGAAGCAGACGAGCGGACCGAGGATGCGCGCGCGGAGCGCCGCCGGATCGTCGCCTAGGAGGCGGTCGCCGCGTGCGAGGAACACCACGACCATCAGCGTGATGAGGATCGCGAACGTCCGCTGATCGAGACTCGCTAGGAGCAGCGTGCCGATCGCGGTGCCGATCGCCGAGGCGACGAAGAGCGGAGCGATGCCGCGGAGCAGGTCGCGCTGCCGGAAGCCCTGGATCAGCAGCAGGGAGTTCGAGGCCAGGATCGGGATGGTCACGATCGCGACGGCCATGCGCGGACCGAAGACGCCGGCGAGGATTGGCGTCGCGATGAGCGGCAGGCCCATGCCACTCGTGCCTTTGGCCAGGCCCGCGACGGCGAGGCCGACGATGAGGACTAGGAGCTCTGTGAGACCCAATCGGCTTCTTCCACCAGCGCTTTCCACTCGACCGGATGAAGCCGATCCGACTCGATGTAGTGCCGACCGGTCTTCGCGAGGTCCTTGCCGTTCAGACGGACGATGTCCGCGGTGTGGTCGAAGCCCGTGCCGTGAACGAGCGCGGAGCCGACGCCGTATACGTCGACCGGCACGCCAAGCGCCTCGAAGCGCCGGATCTTCTCCGCGTCGAAGCCGCCGGACGCGACGATGCGCACGTGTCGGTACCCGGCGTCGTCGAGCGCGGTGCGCAGGAGCTCGATCAGGCGCGGCGTGACGCCGCGCACGTCGCTCTTACCGGCGACACCTTCCTTCTCCTGGAGCTCGCGCACGATCGAGAGATCCACAAGTGACTCGCTCGTGTCGACGCGCACGCCCCACAGACGCTGTCCGAGTGCATGCGCGACGCCGAGCGAGGTATTCACCACGTCGTTACGGAAATCGACGAGCGCCGTGACGTTCACGTGGCCCTCGGGCGTGCCCTGCGCGGTGAGATGCCCGACGCCGTCAGTGGCGCGGTTCACGTACTCGTCGAACTTGAGCGTTGCGACGGTCGTGTCGCCGCCGTAGGCCGCGATGAGCGCGTGCGGCACGGTGCCCAGCCCCTTCGACCCCCACCACTCACCCTGCTCGTCGGTCGACACCGCGACAGCGCCGCCGATGTACGCGCCATAGCCCGAGCCGGCCTGCGCCTCGTGACCCTCGTGACGCGCGCCGAACATGATCACCGGCTTGCCGTTCGCGGCAGTGACGACCTCGCGTGTGTTCGTCGCCACGCGCGATCCCTCGGCCAGCGCGCCGAGGTAGAGCGTCTCGAGGTGCGCGAACGACGCGTACTCGCCCTCGATGTGCATGACCGGCTCGGTCGGCTGCGCGATCTCGCCGTCGTACAGCGAGCGCACCTTCAGGTCCTGCCAGCCCGGCTGCCACAGCGTCGCGAGCTCGTGCGAGAGCTCGAACACCTCGCGAGCGATCGGCTCGTAGTCCTTCCACGTCTGCCGCGGGAGCGCGAGCCAGCGCGCGTACAGTCGCCGCTCGGCCTCGAGGTAGCGCGCGAAGACCTTCTCCGCGCGGACGCGCTCGCGGTAGCGGCCCGCGCCGACGTGCAGAAGCGCGAGGACCTGATCGGTGCCGACGATCACCGCGTCGGGGTGCTTCTGGAAGATCTGCATGGTGACGCGGTCGTGCCGCTTGTCGCGCTCGAGGATGAGCTTGGTGCGCGCGAAATAGATGTCGCTCTTGTAGCCCGCGCGGATCTTCTCGATCGGAAGCCTGAAGACCGCCGGCCGCAGCCGATCGCGGACGATCACCGCTAGAACATGCTCTTCAGCATGCCGCCGTCCACCTGAAGCGAGACGCCGGTGATGTACGAGGCCTTGGGCGACGCGAGGAACACGACCGCCGATGCGTACTCGGCCGGATCGCCGTAGCGGCCCATCGGGATCACCGTTTCCTCGTAGCTCCTGCGCACCGCCTCAGGCGTGGTGTTCTGGCGCTTCGCGGTGTCGGTGTCTAGCTGGACCAGCCGGTCGGTCGCGATGCGGCCTGGCTGCACCGCGTTCACGCGGATGCCCTCTTTCGCCACATCGGCCGAGAGCGTCTTGAGCATGCCGTGCACCGCCGCGCGGATCGCGTTCGACAGGATCAGGTTGAGGTACTGCGTCGGCTGACGCACGGACGTGGAAGTCGAGTACACGATCGAGCCGCTCTTCTGCTTCCGCATGTGCGGCAACGCCAGGCGCGTGAGACGAACAGCCGAGAAGAGCGTGAGATCGACGGCCTTGCTCCAGGCGGCATCGTCGAGGTCATCGAAACGTCCCGGCGGCGGCCCGCCGGCGTTCACGATGAGGATGTCGAGCGCACCGAACGCGCCGAGCGCGTTCTGGATGAACACCTCACAGCCTTCGAGTGTTGAAAGGTCAGCGGCGATCGGCAGGACGTTCTTGTTCCCGGTCTTCCGCTGAATGTCCTCCGCCGCCCTGGTGATGGCCGACTCCTCGCGACTGCACATCGCGACCTTCGCGCCCTCGCGCGCGAACTCCTCGGCTATCGCGCGGCCCAGTCCTTTCGACGCCGCCGCGACGAGGGCGGTCTTTCCGCTGAGTCCGAGGTCCACGGTGCATAGAGTGCCACGCGCCTACGACGGGCGGTTCGGCGTCATCTCGCGGATGTCAACGCGCCGAGTCTCCACGCGGCGGCACGCCGGAGGCCGGCGCGGCTCATGCGATACGTCCACCAGCCGCAGAGCGTGAACGCCGCCACGCCGATGTACATGCACACCACCGCTGCGCAGGTGAAAAGCGCGAAGGTCAGGGGACGCGGTGGGTCGTCAAGCATCGCGACGACGACGCGGGTGCTCAGGCTGACACTGGCGATGCCGAGTCCAATGACCCCGAGATAAATCAGAGCGGATCCGCCGACGGCAACGCAGAACGCGAATACCCAGATCAGGACCTTACCGGCGGTGCGCACGAGCCAGACAGCCTCTTCGACGACCGTTGACCTCGCGACCAGTCTGAGCGCTGCGATGATCGCCAGTCCGCTGCGCGTTGCCGACGATGCGACCGCGCGCAGCGGCGCGAGCAGCAGGCGACGATTGGCGACGAGCCAGGACCGGGCGCTGCGCATGACCTCATATGCGACGAGGCACGTGAATACGGCAAGGCTCGCGAAGAAACCGGCTCCAACGATCGCCGAGAAGATCGGAGACATTGACCCGATGTTCGTAAGACCGGCGGCGAGCTCGGCGGCCGAATCCGTGCCGAGGGTCAGCGCCACGGCGGCGAAAGCGGAGACGAGGACTCCCGCGATCGCTGAGATGGATACTCGCCATGCGACGTTCGTGAGCACGGTGGCAACGTTCATTTCATTCCTCCTTCGCTGACGCGATGCCTTCGCGCTGTCGGATCTGCGCGAGCAGCTGCTCGCCTCTCACATCGATGACCGATTGCTCAACTTCAATCAGCTGCGACTCGACGCTGTCGCGTGCGATCTCGAGCCGGCCGGCACCGCGCCCGATGCGTCGATCGATCTTTTCCTGGAGCTGCGGCAGGGTCGGAACGTTCCCGGCAGGCGCGAGGCTTCCGATGCGAGCCAGCGCCTCTGCCATCCGCTCTTGCATCCGAGCCGCTTCGAGCTCGGTGAGGAGCTTCGATCGCTCGGCCGCTTGTCGCTGGAGCGTGTACGCGTTCTGCTCGACCGCGCGTCGGGCAGCAGTTGCGCCGGCCGCGGCGCGTTCGTGCAGCTCGCCGAGGTCGGCGAGCGATGACTGCGCGGCCGCGAGCTGCGTCGCGAGAAGCTGTGCCGTGCGCTCATAGCGCGCGGCCCCGTGCTCATCGCCCTTCGAGCGAGCCGTGTCCGCAAGCCGCAGTGCCTGCGCGGTGGATGCGTCGAGGCGCTCGATGTCCGCGTTGCCACGGGTGATCTTGATCTGCAGCTCCCGCTGATTTCCGATGACCGCGGCCGCCTGCTCAGCCAGGAGCCCGTGCTGCCGCTTCGCCTCCTCGATGGCTTGCTCGATCTGAACGCGCGGATCGGCGCGCTGATCGAAGAGCTGTGAGAGGAACGCGACCGAGTAATGCCAGGTGCGAAAGATCAACCGGAACATGTCATTGCCCTCCTCTTTCAATCGATCCCGTAAGCGAGTGGACTGAAGTGCGACCGAGCTCCTCGGTCTCGACCATGGCGGCGCGCAGCGTGTCCAGCTCGAACGCGAGCTCATCGACCGACGCGACATCGGGGGTCGCTTCGCTGAGCGCGACGATCTCTGCGAGCCTGGCCACGAGGCCTTCGAGCCCGAGCACAGATCCCTCGATCCGGCTTTGAAGCTCGACCCGCGTGTTCTCGAGTCGGTCAGTACGCGCGCCGGACCGACTGAGTCCCGACACGACGCTGGCCTGATAGGCGAGACGTCTCAGCGTCGCGACGCTGGCTTCGGCCTGGACAGCGATGGCGGCGCAGCGCTGCGCGATGGACTCCGATCGCGCGGAGCGGCGCAGCTCCTTAATGGACATGAGGGCGCGTCCCGCACGGTCGAGCCACATCGCCTCCGGTGAGCCGACCTCGGGCGCGGGAAGGGGGCGCCGGTACGCGCGCCACGGACGATCGAGCGTCACCTTCAGCAAGAACACGAGCAGGCCCGCGCCGAGCGCGAGCGGCCAGGCAGCGCCGAGGAGGAAGTAGGCCGCGGCGACCACGGCGCCGAGGACCAGACCAGAGCTGTCGAGGTGAAGTGGCGTTCTCATCAGAAGTTCCCGATGACCTCCTCGAACACGGTCTCGATCGAAGCGGGATTCGAGGCGTCGTACGACGCACCTCGCGTCGCCTCGGCGATGCGTTGCAAGATCGATCGGTCGGCGTCCGCTCCGTACGCGATCGTGAAGGCGCGGACGCGCGTCTCCGCCGTCGCGGAGCGCAGGTCACGGAGGAGCGCCTCGAGGTCGGAGCTGCCATGCGTGTTCACGCCGTCGGTCAGCACGACGACGGCGCTGATGCGGCGCGGATCGACGGACGCGGCGATCTCCCGCACCGCTTCGCGCGTGCTGTCATAAAGACGCGTTCCGCCGCCGGCGAGAAGGCCGAAGATCCGTTGGCTGAGCTGTGCCCGCCGCGGTCCGACCGGCGCCATCGGGGCGACCTCCGCGGTCCCGTTGTCGAAGGACCACAGCGCGAGCTCGTCGTCATCGAGGAAGAGATCGAGCCCCGCGGCCGCGCCGCGCTTCATCAGGTCGAGCTTCTGGCCGGACATGGAGCCGGAGACATCCAGGACCATCAGGACGCGCGCGCGTTTGCGGACTTCCTTCCACGACGCCTCGACGGCGGCGAGCGCGTCGGCCGACGGCGCAGGCAGCACCGTCGCGGGGCCAGCCGGTAGCACGCCCCACTGCTGCGACAGATCGGGGCCGCCGCGTCCTTCGTGGTCGCGGTATCCCTCAGCGCGGAAGCGCTGCTGACGCTCGGGCGCTTCGAGATACGCGAGGAAGAGCGCCGCGGCGCGCCGCTTGGTCTCGTCGACCCACGGTGCGCGCAGCACCACGTAGGGGTGGTCCGCGACGAGCGTGCCCTCGGATGGGTAGATCGCCGCGAGCGGCACCTGTCGCGAGGCCTGCCGGTTGTAGTCCCACAGCTGCTTCTCCTCGATCGCGATCGCCGACATGTAGCCCATCGCGTCACCACGCGAGTCGGCCGCGCCGAGGTTCTGCATGAACGTCGAGGCGGTGTTCCCGTAGTGCTCGACCGACTGCTCGATGTCCTTGACGTACTGCACGACATCGCCGCGCTGCACGTCGGTCGCGGTCAGGTCGGCGGTCAGCCCGGTCGCCGCGTAATACATGCCGACCAGCGCGTGCAGGCCTGAGGTCGATACTGTCGGGTTCGTCTTGCCCAGACGGAAGCGACCCCACTCCGGGTGCCCGTAGCGCGCCCATCCCTGCGGATCGCGCGCGAGCGCGAGCACGTCGTGCCAGCCGATCGGTTTGTCTGGCCAGCCCATGGCCTCGGCCATCGGGCGGGGCATCCCGATCGTGAGCGGTGACTGCATCAAGCTGGGAAGGGAGGTCGGGATCAGGTCAGAGCGGTCGCCGCCGACGCGGTGCGCACGCAGGATCTCTACCCAGCTGGTCGCGGCCGGTGACCACACGTCCGGATGCGGTCCGTCGGTGGACTCGTTCCAACCTCGTGCGAGCGCTTCCTCAGCCTCGCCCGACGCCTTCCGGACGACCTTGATGGCGATGCACTGGCCATCGACGGTCGGCCGGGTCTTTTCGAATTCCGCGGCCATCTCGCCCAGCAGGCCCGACTTCTCGTTCGATGCCGTGACGATCAGGGCGTTCGCGCTGCAAGCCGCCGGTCCCGTCCCCCCTGGACGTCCGATCAGGAAGAACCCCGCGATGAGCAGCGCTCCGACGACGATCGTGATCCGGGTGCTGGCCCTTCCACCTTGTGACATCTGCGTCACCTCCATCGCGAAGCAAGGTGACGCGCGCGGGCCACCGCCCGCATCCGGGAAAGGGCTTAGGTGGTACTCAGATCGGTACTCATCTCGGTAGGGAGGTGCTCGCGGGACCTCGGGGTCGTCGTTCGGTGACCCAGGCGCTGATCTGTGCGCGCCGATTTACGTCGATCTGCAGCTCCATGCTGAGCTTGTCCATGATGTGTTGGACGTGGCTGTCGACGCCTCGGTCAGTCAGATGTCCATCGACCGTCCGTTCGGAATGCAGTGCGCTCGCTATCTGCTTGTTCGTGAGGCCTTGCGCCACAAGTAGCGCGACCTCGCTCTCGCGGAGCGTGAGCGGGTGGTACCAGGGCCGCCCGGGCGGCACGACTGGCGCGGGCGGCGGTGACTCTGGACTGGGTTCGGGACGCGCCGGTCGCCAGCGTTCGATCGCCGCGCCGGCGACGGCGCGGAATACCAGCACGCTCGCGGCGGCCAACAGTGCCACCAACGGACCCTCCTGCGCCACGAGCAAGCCGACCGCAGCGACCACGGCCAGGACGACCGCGTACGGATCGCGAAGGTCCGGAAGAGCACGCATCAGAAGTTCGATACCACTTCGAGGAT
>DATEZK010000187.1:0-7595 GCA_035255665.1 Candidatus Limnocylindria bacterium | reverse complement strand
GGTCGTACTGCCGGCGTGACGAGGGAACGACCTCCAGACGGACGTGCGGCGCGATGCGGCGGCCGCGCAGAACGCTGGCCGCCTGCTGCATGTCGACGAGCCGGCCGTTGGTGCACGACCCGAGGAAGACGATGTCGACGGGCTGGCCGATCGCGGCGGAGACGTCGACGACCTGGTCGACCCGCGGCGGCACCGCGATCTGCGGCTCGAGCGTCGTGAGATCGATCGTCACCTCGCGCAGATACCGAGCGTCGGGATCGGGTCGCAGCCACGCCGGCGCATCGGGTGTGCCGACGACGATGCCGGCCTTCGCGCCCATCTCGGTGGTCATGCCCGCGAGAGTGATGCGGTCGCCCTGCGGCAGGTGGCCGACGCCGTGGAACTCGACGCACGCGTAGCGAGCACCGTCGGTGCCGATCTCGCGTACGACGCGCATGATCGCGTCCTTCATCGTGATGCCCTTGCGCAGCCGGCCGGTGAAGTCCACCTTGATGGACTCCGGCACGCGCAGCCAGGTCCGCCCGAGCGCCAGCGCCACCGCGACATCCGTCGCACCCATCCCCGCCCCGAACGCGCCGACCGCGCCGTACGAGTTCGAGTGCGAGTCACTGCCCACGATCACCGTCCCGGGCTCGCAGTAGCCCTCTTCGACCATGATCTGGTGGCACACGCCCTCGCCCGCGTCGTAGAAGGTCGGGATCTGCTGCTCGCGCACCCACTCGCGCAGCACTCGATGAGAATCGGCGACGACCGGTGTCGGCGCGGGTGCGGCGTGGTCGACGAACACGCAGACCTTCGAGGTGTCCCAGACGCGCTCGCGGCCGAGGTCGCGCAGACCGCCGATGACCGCATCGATCACCGAGTCGTGGACCATGACGCGCGAGATCGGCACGATGACGAGGTCGCCCGCGCGAACGTCTCGCCCGGAGACGCGCGACAGGATCACCTCGGCGAGAGTGCGACTCATGCCACCACCCATTGTCTGAGAACGGCGTCCAGCTGGTCCATCGAGAGCGGCCCCGAGTCGGCCATGGCCTTGATCTGACGGGTGATCTCCCGCAGCTCGTCCTTCCCGAACTCCAGGCCGAGCTCCCGCGCGCGCACGCCGACCGCGTTGTGCCCGGTGAGGCGATGCGCGATGTTCATCGTGCGCGTGAGACCGAAGTCGGCCGGGTCGAGGATCTCGTAGCTGTTCGGATTGATGTAGATCGCCTTTGTGTGCATCCCGGCCTTGTGGTGGAACGCGTACTTGCCCGTGACGAAGTTGTTGTAGGGAATCTCGATCCTGACGAGCGAGGCGACGAGCTCGTCCAGCTCCTTCAGCTTGCGCAGGTCGTACTTGCGCTTGATCGCGGCGGGGTCGTCGGCGTACATGCGGGCAACGAAGCCGCCGAGTGGCGTGATGCCGTTGCGCTCGCCGATGCCGAGGACGCTCGTGTCGATGTGCGTCGCGCCACCCTCGAGGATGCTGTACGAGTTCGCGATCGCGCATCCGGCATCGTTGTGGCCGTGGAACTCGATGTCGCAGTGGACATGACGACGGAGCTCCGTCGCGAGCGCGTAGCACTGCCGCGGCGTCGCGATGCCGACCGTGTCAGCGACACCAACGCGATCAACACCCATCCGGTCCACCGCGGTGTAGACCTTCAGCAGGTCGCCCTCGGTCGAGCGGAAGCTGTCCTCGCTCGAGAAGCGGACCTCCTTGCCGTGATCCTTGATGAACTCGATCACCAGGCCCGCCTCGCGGATGATGTCGTCGACGCTCTTGCCGTGCGAGAACTCGCGCAGGAACGACGACGTCCCGAACAGGATGTCGATCCCGACCACGCCGGTCTGCACCGCGACGCGCGCGTCGTCCATGTGACAGCGCACGTGCGTCAGCACCTTGGCGCGGAGCCCGAGGCCCGCGACGGTCTTCAGGTCTTCGTATGACTGGGGAGACGCGACCGGCGAGGTGAGCTCGATGTACTCGACGCCGAACTCGTCGAGCATCCGAGCGATCTGCACCTTCTCGGCGGTCGTGAAGTGCGCGTTGGAGAACTGCTCCCCTTCGCGGAGCGTCGAGTCGATGATCGCGAAGCGCTCGACCGGCATGCTGCTCGTTCCTCCCATTTTCCCCACGCGCCGGAAGAGCGTTGCCGGGCTCCAACAAAGAAGCCCGGCAGCGCGCGTACGCACACACCGAGCCTCACGTGAAGCTTGGTCGCACGGTAGCGCTTCGACCCAGGGTCACCCCTGAGCCGACAGCCCGTCTCCTTCCGGTGGACGAGCCAGCCGATGATCTCGAAACAGATCACCGACTTCGGCGATCGCCCCGTTCCCGTCGCTTCGGTGGAAGCTTCGTTCCTCCGCGAGCGGTACTTCTGACGATCGCGCCTCTGGCCGGCAACGCGATATGAAGTTGTTCCACGCAGTCTACCCTCAATCGATGGTGGCGCGCCAGTATTTCGTTCGACCGGCGCGCGCGGACGACGCCGACGCGATCAGCGCGATCTACAACGAAGGGATCGCCGATCGCGCGACGCTCGAGACGGAGCCGCGCACCGCCGAAGAGCGTCGCAGTTGGCTCGCAGCCCGCGACGCCCGGCATGCGGTCGTCGTTGTTGAGTCTGACGGTGTGGTCGTTGGTTGGGCGAGTCTCAACGTATTCAACGCGCGCGATGCATATCGGCACGTCGCCGATATCTCGGTGTACGTCGCGCGCGCGGCGCGTGGAAAGGGAGCGGGAACCGCGCTGCTCGAGCGCCTCGTGGAGCTCGGCCGCGAGGGCGGCTTCCACAAGCTGGTGCTCGCGGGCTTCCCGACCAACGCAGCGAGCGTCGCGCTCTACCGGCGGCTCGGTTTCCGAGAGGTGGGCGTATACCGGGAGCAGGGGCGTCTGGACGGTGTCTGGGTGGACGTCCTTCTCATGGAAAGGCTCCTATAGCCGCACAGCGCGCCGCAGTGGGCCTGAAATAGCCCATTCGGGGGCCTTACGCCCCCCGGATGGCACCCCTAGCGTCCCTTCGGTGACGCAGGTGAACGGGTTCCCGCGCGCTTTCGTTAGGTGAAGCAAGGCGACGCCGACGTGGCAGTAGGCCGGGCGCGCCCTGTCGACCTGACAGGAGGTGAGACCGGTACAGATGGAGCGCTCGTTCGCGCCGCCAAGTCCGGAGATGCCTCTGCGTTCGGGGAGCTCTACGAGCGGTACCGCGACCCGATCTACCGCTATTGCCTTTCGCGCACCGGCACCGCGCACGATGCCGAGGACCTCACGTCGGATGTGTTCGTGAAGGCTCTGCATTCGATCGACCGGTACCAGGAGCGCGGTCTTCCGTTCGTCGCGTTCCTCTACCGGATCGCGCGCAACGCCGCGATCGACCGGTCTCGCACGCTGAAGCAGCCGCTATCCGTCGACGAGCTCGTCCACGACCCGCCGTCGAAGCAGAACGTGGAGGCCGAGGCGACGCTCGCCGTCGACCGCAGCATCCTGCTTGCGGCGCTCACGAAGCTGAAGACCGAGCATCGCGACGTCATCGTCATGCGCTTCATCGAGGGCTTCAGCGCGCTCGAGGTCGCCGCGGCGCTGGGCAAGACCGAGGGAGCGGTGCGCACTCTGCAGCACCGCGCTCTCGAGCGCCTGCGCAAGGAATTCGACGACGCCCAGCGCGACGCGGCCCGTAAGGTCAGCCGCTCATGAACGACGACCGCCTCGTTGGAATGCTGGCGGCGCTCCGGACCGAGCGGATGGAGCGCACGGCCGATCAGACGCTGCGCACGCGGCTCGAGAACGCCTGGACGGCTCGCGAGAGTCGGGGCGGGCTTGCATGGCGCCTGCGCCGACCGGTGCTGGTGCTCGCGACGGCCGCGCTGGTCCTTGGTTCCGCGGCCACGACGATCTCGGCGCCCGGCGACAGCCCGCTCTACTCGCTGCGCGTGACGATCGAAGATCTCGGCGTCCGCTTCTACGCCGACCCTGCGGACCGCGCCGAGTATCTCCTCGCGCTGCTCGAGCAGCGGACCGCGGAGGCCGCGCGCCTCGAAGCCACCGGCAACGCGCTCGCCGCCGGCAAGGTGCGCGACATCGAGCGCGCGACGCTCGCCATGGTGCAGGCGAACATGCCGGTCACGCCGGAGGTGGTCCAGCCCGCGCCGACGGAGTCGCCGACGCCGTCACCAAGTCCGACGCCCGAGCCGACGCCCTCACCCACGCCATCGCCCACGCCCGTTCCGGCGACGCAGCCCCCGGCGACGCAGCGACCCACCGTTCCGACAGCGACGCCGAAGCCCGTCACGCCGACGCCGAAGCCAACGGTGAAACCAACGGCCGCGCCCACGGCGCAGCTGGTGACTCTGACCGGCACGATCAAGAACCCGGACGGCACCGCCGCGGTCAACGTTTGCGTCTCGCAGAGCATGGGCGGGTCCTGCCTGCAGGTGACCCAATCCTCGACGTTCAAGGTGTCGTTCTCCCACAAGGTCGGGCAATCAGTGACGCTGTACTTCCTGCGCTCGGACGGGATCAAGACCTACAAGGCGACGCTCACGAAGACGGTGTCGAGCACGTACGTCGAGGTAGGGACGGTCACGCTCAGAGTCCAATAGCTCCCGGACGTTAGGGTCCTGGTACTTCCAGGGCTGTAAGGTCCGCGGCGACCCTTCGTTCCAAGGGACATGAAAGCAATCGGCACCCTCCTCATGGCGACCCTAACCCTGGCGTTGGTCTTGGTCGCGAGCGCATCAGCGGCGACCGTCGGTGGTGGGACGGCTGTCAACAGCCCGAATGGACCCGACGAGTTCGGTCGAGCGTGGGCCGCATGCCTCGAGACGAGAGACCCCAATAGCGACGAGTGCTACACCGCGCAAGAGCTGAGCGGCATGGGCTCCGACGAGTTCTTCGACAAGCTCAACCGTAAGCTCGACTTCCTTTCTGAGCAGCAGCCCAAGGCCGAGAAGCGCCCCGACGCATGGGCCCTCATGAAGGAATGCGCCGCGACACGCGACCTTGAGAGCGACTCCTGCCGCCGGTTCATCACGGCGACCGGCCTCAACGGTGACGAGGTCGCGCGTCTCGCCGACGGTCTTGCGAACCCCTACGGCACGGACCAGCAGGCGACGGCCGACAAGAAGAGCACCAACACCGGCATGACCGAGACGATGAAGGCATGCGTCGCGCTCCGCGGCGAGTTGAGCGGCGGACACAACGTCGAAGAGCTCACCGCCCTCGCCGAGAAGATCAACAGCGTCTGCCCCAAGGCGATCAAGGAATCCAAGCTCTCGCCGGGCCAGTTCTGGTCCAAGTACTCCGCCTACAAGTAAGTTCCTCTCCCCCTCCCCGCAAGGCGAACAGCGCGCCCCCGTCCAGGGCGCGCTGTTCCATGTCTAGCATTGGGCGAATGAAGCGCCGCATCGGGATCCTCACCGGGGGAGGTGATGTCCCGGGGCTGAACTCGGTGATCAAGAGCGTCGTCTACCGCTCGACCGAGCTCGGCTGTGAAGTGCTCGGCATCCGGCGCGGGTGGCAGGGCCTCACGCACATGAGGCCCGGATCCGAGCCGGACCCCGAGTACGTCCGCTCACTCGATCGCGGGAACACGCGCGCGATCGACCGCACCGGCGGGACCATCCTCCATACCTCGCGCACGAATCCGCGGAAGATGAGCGAGGCACGCCTCCCGCCTTTCCTCGACAAGGCCGAGCGGACGCGCCTTGCGGCCGGCGATGGCGTCTACGACCTCACGTCCCTCGTTCTCCGCAACATCGCCGCGCTCCAGCTCGACTACCTCGTCACGATCGGCGGCGACGACACGCTGTCGTACTCCGAGGTGCTCGTCGCGGAGGGTGTGCCTCTCATCGGCGTGCCGAAGACGATGGACAACGACGTTCAGGGCACCGAGTACTGCATCGGCTTTTCGACGGCGATCACGCGCGCGAAAGAGCTCATCGACCGGCAGCGCACCACTCTCGGATCGCACGAGCGCATCGGGGTGTTCCGCATCTTCGGACGCGATGCCGGCTTCAGCGCGTTGCACGCCGCTTATGTGACGTCGGCGCGCTGCCTCATTCCCGAATCGCCGTTCGATCTGGACCGCCTCGTTGAGATCCTGGTCCAAGACAAGCGAAACAATCCGTCGCGGTACGCGTTCGTCGTCGCGGCGGAGGGCGCCGTCTGGAAGGGCGGCACGATCCCCGAGTACGGGCCGGCGGACGCGTTCGGTCATCGGCACAAGACGAACATCGCGGAGACTCTCGCCGACGAGATACGCAAGCGCTCCGGCGAGGAGACGCTCGCGAGCGAGCTCACCTACGACCTGCGCAGCGGCGACCCGGACGCGCTCGACCAGACCGTGGCGATCACGTTTGCGAACATCGCCGTCGACCTCATCCGCGACGGCGCCTCGGGACGGATGGTCGCCATCCAGGGCGGCAACTTCGTGCACACGACCCTTCCCGATCCAGGCCTCGGACCACGTCGTGTAGACGTTGCGCGCCAGTACAACGTCGAACGGTTCCGCCCGCAGTACGCCGAACGCCTCGGGGCATCGATCTTCCTCTCCGCGCCCGGGGACTGATGCGCGCCGCGCTCGCACTTGCGCTCGCTGCCGTCGCGGCGCAGTCGTGCACGAGCGTCACGACGCAGCCTCCCCTGTCGCCGGCGCCGGCATCCACCGCGGCGGTCATCGCGACAGTGGAGCCGACGCGAACCGTGGACCTGTCGACGCCCGAGCCTCCGCCGCTGCCGACCGCCACTCCATTTGTGGTGTGCCCGTCGCCGCAGAAGATCGTCGGCGACGTTTCGATCTCCCCCATCTGCGTACCCGGCGCGAACGTCCTCGTCGAGAACGTGGTCGAGCACGCAGACCTGCAACTCCTGTATGACCAAGTCGTTGCAGACCTCGCGGCCGTGCAACAGGAATTCGCGTGGACCCTCCGACTGCGGCCCACCGTCGAGGTGTTCGCGACGACCGCGAGCTACACCACGGGACTGATGCACGAGCTCGGCTACTCCGTCGCGACGGCCGCCTTCGTCGCCGAGAACTCGGTCGCGTTCTTCGAACCCAATCTCCGGATGATCCTCGTCAACTGGTCTGCGGTGCGCGACCGCCGTCCGATCGCCGCGATCCGCCATGAGCTGACGCATTTCACGACGCTCGAAGCCTGCGAGCCACGCTGCGATCTCGTCCCGGCCTGGCTCAACGAGGGACAGGCGCGCCTCGCGGAAGCGACGATCCCCGGCGGCGACTGGCGCCTCGCGCGGGTGCGCTACGAGGCCGCGTCCATGGTCGCGACGGGTACGCTCATGCCGCTCTCGAGCCTCGTCTCCCAAGGGCAGTGGAACAACATCACGAGCTGGGCTGGCTACTACAAGTACCAGCAGGCCGCGCGAGCGACGGAGCTGTTGCGCGAGGACATCGGCGGCCAGCAGCCGATCGCGCGGCTCTACGACCGGCTGCGGCGCGGCGAGAACGTCGCGCGGGCGTACGCGTCGCTGACCGGGCGGAGCTTCGATTCATTCGTCGGAAGTCTCGCGACTCGCTTCACCGACGGCGTTCCGGCAGTTCCGGCCATCGTCACGACAGCGGGTCCGCAGGCCGGGCACGGCGTCGGCTACCTGC
>DATEZK010000186.1:0-5191 GCA_035255665.1 Candidatus Limnocylindria bacterium | reverse complement strand
TCGCAGGAGCCTTGGTGGTCCTGGACGTTCTCGCCTACTTCTTCGGCTACAACAGCCGCGAGACCTCGGCGCTCGATCACCACGACCGGGCGCTCGAGGCGGTGCGCCGCGGTCAGTTCGACGTCTACAGCCACGAGCTGGCGCAGATCGAGCGCAAGATGCTGAAGGACGCCTGGCCGGGCTTCTAGACTCCCGACTCCTATGGATTTCGGGTTCACGCTCAAACCGGATGTCACCTTCGAGCGCGCGGTAAGCCTGGCGCGGCTCGCGGAGCGCAGCGGCTTCACCTACGGCTGGGTCTTCGACAGCCACGTGCTCTGGAAGGAGCCGTACGTGCTCCTCACGCTGATGGCGCAGAACACCGAGCGCATGCGCCTCGGGACGTGCGTCACAAACCCGGCGACGCGCGAACCGTCGGTGACCGCCAGCACCCTCGCGGTGCTCCAGCTCCTGACCAAGGGCCGCATGGATCTCGGCATCGGCCGCGGCGATTCGGCGCGGCGCGTCCTCGGCAAGCCGCCAACGACGCTCGCGAGCCTCGAGGAAGCGACGCAGGTCATCCGCGACCTCTGCGAGGGACGCGAGGTGACGTATGAAGGGACGAAGCTCCGGCTCGACTGGGCCGAGAACTACCGTCTCCCGGTGTGGATCGCCGGATACGGACCCAAGGCGCTCGAACTCACCGGCCGCGTCGCGGACGGCGCGATCATCCAGCTCGCGGACCCCAGCCTCGTCGGCTGGTGCGTCGGTCTCCTACAGAAGGGCGCGCGCAGCGCGGGTCGCGATCCGAACTCGGTCGCGGTGATGGCCGCGGCGCCTGCGCACCTCGGCGACCGGAAGCGCGCGCTCGACGCGGTCCGCTGGTTCCCCGCCCTGGTCAGCAATCACGTTGTCGACCTGGTCAAGCGTTACGGCGAGCAGGGCCTTCCGTCGGACCTGACGGCTTACGTCCGCGACCGGCCTGGTTACGACTACCAGCACCATGCCGAGTCCGGGTCGTCGAACGCGGCGTTCGTCGACGACGAGTCGGTGGAACGCTTCTGCGTGATCGGCGATCCAAAGGAGCACGTCGCGAAGCTGCGCAAGCTGGCTGACGTCGGTGTGAAGCAGTTCAACATCTACCTCATGAGCGGTGACGAGGAAGAGATCCTCGAGACCTACGGCCGCGAAATAATCCCCGCCCTGAGGGATGTGGCGCCGGCCTTGACCGCATAGCGTCGTTCTCACACAGGACGGCCTGGCTCCGTTCTATCAACGAACGGAGGACGAAATGGAGCTTCTCATGGCGACCGGAGCGCTCATCGCGCTTGACATCCTTGCCCGCTTCTTTGGCTTTGACAGCCGCGACGTCTACGACCGTGCCATCGACGCTGCGAACCGCGGCGACTTAGCTGGTTTCCGCCAGCACATGAACACGCTCGAGCGTGATATCGCGCGGACGCGCTGGATCTAGCGCGCGCTAGAGCTCCCCGGTCGCCGCATACCGATCGGCGACCTCGAGCGCCTCATCGATCGCCTTCACTCCGACGCTCAGCTCCGCCTCGCTGATCGTGAGCGGCGGAGCGACGAAGAGCATGTTCCAGCGGTTCAGGATGTAGACGTCCCGCTGCATGAGCGCGTTCTTGATCGCGTTCTGCAGCTTCGCGGATGGCCCGTTCCAGCGCTCGAGCATCTCCTTCGTCTTGCGATCCTTCACCAGCTCGATCCCGATGAAGAGCCCCTTGCCGCGCACGTCGCCGACCGATGGATGGCGCTCGGCCACGGTTCGCAGCTCGCGGAGGAGACGCTCGCCCAGCAGCGCACCGCGCGCGATGAGGTCCTCCTCCCGGTACGCCTCGATGGTCGCGACGCCGGCCGCGCACGCGAGCGGATGGCCGGCATACGTGAGACCGGCCCACAGCACGTTCGCGTCGAAGTGCTTCGCGATCGGCTCGTCGACGATGACCCCGCCGAGCGGGACGTATCCCGAGTTCACACCCTTCGCGAAGGTCATCATGTCCGGCACCACGCCCTCGTGCTCCGCGGCGAACCACTTCCCGGTGCGGCCGAAGCCGGTCATGACCTCGTCGAGGATGAGCAGGATCCCGTACTTGTCGCACATCGCGCGCAGTCCGCGAAGGAAGCCGTCCGGTGGAACGATGAGACCCGAGCTGCCGACGATCGGCTCGAGGAAGATCGCCGCGACGTATTCGGGGCCCTCGTACCAGAGCACCTCTTCGACGTGCGCGAGCGCCTTCTGCGCGTCGTTGCCGAACATCGAGCGGTACGGGTCGGGATTGAGGAACCGCACGACGCCGGTGATGCCAGGCTCGTTCGCCCAGCGCCGGTTGTCGCCACCGAGTGTCGCGGCGCCCTGCGTCTGGCCGTGGAACGAGCGGTATTGCGTGAGCACCTTGTGCCGCTTCGTGTACATGCGCGCGATGCGCAGCGCGTGCTCGTTCGCCTCGCTTCCACCGGTGGTGAAGAGCGTCTTGGTGAGGTCGCCGGGAGTGACCTCCGCCATGAGCCGCGCGAGCTCGGCCCGGCTCTCTTCACCAAAGGACGGCGTGACGTAACAGAGGCGCTCGGCCTGCTCCTGGATCGCGCGGACGACCTTGGGGTGGCCGTGGCCGAGGTTGACATTGATGAGGCCTGACGAGAAGTCGAGGATCCGCCGCTCGCCGGCGTGGAGCCACGATCCCTTCGCGCCGGTGATGACCAGCGGCGCGAGAGCACCCTGCGCCGACCAGGAGACGAGGACGTGGTCCTTGGTGTCCTTGACGATCGCGGAGGTGTCGACCGGACGCTTGGTGTCGAGCGCCATGAGGAAAAGGAGCATACGCTTCCGGCCGTGCGGATCGGCTTCCAGGTGTGGCCACAGAACACGACGTGGCCCGCGATGCGCGAGGTCGCGCAGCTCGCGGACACGATCGGGGTGGAGTCGATCTGGACGTGGGATCACTTTTACGCGTTGTCGGGTGAAGAGGAGCGGCCGAACTTCGAGGCCTGGCAGATCCTGCCCGCGTGGGCCGCGGTCACGCAGCGCGTGCGCATCGGCGCGCTCGTCTCGGGCATCACCTACCGACACCCCGCGGTCATCGCGAATATGGCCGCGACGCTCGATCACGTGGCGAATGGCCGCGCCAACCTGGGGATCGGCGCGGCATGGAACCAGACCGAGCACCGCGCTTACGGCATCGAGCTCGGCACGCCGGGCGTGCGTTCAACCCGCTTCGCCGAGGCGACCAAGATCATCCGTCGGCTGCTCGAGGGCGATCGCGTCACGATGAAGGGCAAGTACTACAAGCTGCAGGACGCGGTGCTGAACGTGCGCCCGGTCCAGAAGCGGCTGCAGATCATGATCGGCGGCGGCGGCGAGCAGCGAACGCTGCGGACGACGGCGCGCTACGCCGATATGTGGCACGGCTTCGGCACTGCCGACGTCATCAAGCACAAGCTCGAGGTCCTGCGCCAGCACTGCGCCGACGTCGGCCGCGATCCGAACGAGATCGTTCCCTACGGCGGGAGCTGGCTCGTGATCCGCGACGACAAGGACGAGGCGGAGCGCGTGCTCGCGAACATCGCGAAGCACCACTACGGCATGAACCGTCCCAATGCGTTCGTCGGAAACACCGAAGAGGTCACGAAGCATCTGAAGTCGTACTGGGACATCGGCCTGCGCGGATGGATCGCGGGATTCGCGTATCCATACGACATGGAGAGCATGAAGCGACTGGCGGAGGATGTTCGGCCGCGTCTCGAGAAGCTCGTCGGGGTCGCCGCCTAACGCCGTGGACGCGAGCCAGATCGCTGACGTGCTCTCGCACTCGCCGGTCTTCGCGCCACTCGGACAGCGCGAACGGCTCGAGCTCGCGGCGCGGATGCGCTCGAAGCACTTCCAGCGCAATGAGGTGATCTTCCATCGCGACGATCCGGCGGGGCACGTGTACCTCATCGCGTCCGGCACGGTGAAGGTCTCCGTCCCACAGGAGGGTGGCCAGGAGGTCGTGATCGCGCTGCACCGCGGGGGCGATGTCTTCGGCGAGATCTCGCTGTTCGACGAGGGCCCCCGCTCGGCGACCGTCACGGCGATGACGGAGACCACAACGTTCGCCCTCGCGAATCGCGACTTCATGGACGTGCTCCGAGGCAGCCCCGATGCGATGCGACAGCTACTGGCGCTCCTCGCGACACGCATCCGCCGGAGCACGGGTCACATCGAGGACCTGGTCTTCCTCGATCTACCCGGGCGTGTGGCAAAGCTGCTCCTCGATCAGAACGAGCTGCTCGGCTCGACGAACGTGATCCCCCTGACGCAAGAGGACTTGGCCCAATTCGTCGGCGCGACGCGCGTGGCGGTGAACCGCGTGCTCGTCGATCTCGAGCGACGCGGCGCGGTGAAGCTCGGACGCGGACAGGTGGAGATCATCGAACCGGCGCTGCTCAAGAAAGAGATCCGCTACTAGCGAAAGCAGCACGGCGCTTTCGTTAGCTGCACCGCATGAGCGCAGCGAATGCGTGGTGCAGACTCGGGAAACGGACGAGCGGCCCGCTTGGGCCGCTCGTCTGCCATCCCACCGCGTGGATGTGCTAAGGGGTGATGTTGGGTCCGCCTTCGGCGGCGGTCGGGCTGGCGCCGCTGTGGTCGTCCGCGACGCTTGCCGGACCGGCGTTCTCGTCGCCGCTCCACGTCGCGCGGGTGCTCGCCGTCGTCGCCGCTGAGTCGTAACCAACTTTCGTCAGGTAGGCCTCGGACTCGTCGATGAAGGCCGTGGTCTCAGCAGATGAAGTGGTCTGATCAGCTAAGTGGTAAGCGGGGTCCTGCGAGTCGTCGACGAAGGCGAACGGATCGCGTGCGCCGCCAGGCCCGTGGACCGTTTCAAGTGCTCCTTGTGTCGACGCGCTCGTATCCGCGGCGCTCGACGCGTAGCCGACCGTTGGGAGGTACGCAGGGTCCTGTGAGTCGTCGACGAATGCCGTGGTCTCGACGGCCGAACCGCCGCTGAAGTCGGCGTCCTTGTTCGCCGCGAGGAACCCATCGGGGTCGTCGTTCACGGTTCTCGCGCCGCTCGATGCGCCACTCGCGTCATCGATACGCGCGGTGCCGATGCGACCGCCGCCGCTGGCCGCGATGTCCGCCGCGGTGGCCTCGGGTGAACCTTCGACTGGCGCGACCGATCCCTGCGCAACGGACTTGTCGGCGTACTTCCAG
>DATEZK010000185.1:0-2335 GCA_035255665.1 Candidatus Limnocylindria bacterium | reverse complement strand
GCCCAGATCCAATTCCACAGCACGACAGCGGCGAGGCCCGCCGCTGCGGCGGCGTACGCGAACCAGAGTCGGCTGATCTCCATCAGGCGCTCCGCGGGAGCAGCAACGGGCGCCCGGTCATCCGCTCCGGCACAGGCAGATCGAGAAGCGAAAGCAGCGTCGGCGCGATGTCGCGCAGGCCGCCGTCGCGCGCCGTGAAACGCTCGGCGTCACGCGCAGCGAGAACGAGCGGTACGGGGTTCATCGAATGCTGGGTGTTCCGGCCGCCGTCGGGGAACAGGAGCTCCTCCGCGTTTCCGTGATCCGCCGTCACGAGGACGCACCCTCCGGCCGCAAGCGCGGCGTCCATGACACGACCGACCGCGGCATCGGTCGCTGCCATCGCCGCGCGCGTCGCCTCGAAGTTCCCGGTGTGCCCGACCATGTCGGGATTCGCGTAGTTCACGATCGCGAAGTCGTACTTGCCGCTCTCGATCGCTTTCACCAGCGCGTCGGCGACAGCAGCCGCGCTCATCTCCGGCTGGAGGTCGTACGTCGCCACCTTCGCTGACGGCACGAGATGCCGGTCTTCACCGGGGAACGGCGGCTCACGGCCGCCGTTGAAGAAGTACGTCACGTGTGCGTACTTCTCGGTCTCCGCGGTGTGGAACTGCTTCAGGCCGGCCTCGGAGAGGACCTGGGCCATCGGAACGACGTCGGCCGGCGCAAACGCGATCTTCACGCGCGGGAGATCGACCTTGTAGTCGGTCAGCGTGACGAACGTCAGATCACGCGGGACGCGCTTGCGCGGAAAGCCGTCGAAATCCTTCTGCATGAGCGCCCGCGTGAGCTGCCTTGCGCGATCGGGGCGGAAGTTGAAGAAGATCACGGCGTCGCGATCCTGGACCCGTGCGCCATCACCGACGACGTGCGGCTTCATCAGCTCGTCGCTGCAGGCGCTGTCCTCATAGCAACGCTCGAGCGCGGCCGCGGCAGTGTCGCATCGCGGTCCAATTCCATCCACGATCGCGTCGTACGCCCGCTGAGTGCGCTCCCAGCGCTTGTCACGGTCCATCGCGTAGTAGCGGCCATGCACCGTGGCGATCGGCGCGCTGATCATCGGTAGCAGCTCGAGCGCGCTGCGCGGCGGCATGTCGCGGCCGTCCAGGAACGCGTGCACGACGACTTGCGCAACGCGCTCGCGTTTCGCGAGATCCACGAGCGCGGCGAGGTGCTTCATGTCGGCGTGCACGCCTCCCGTGGAAATGAGGCCCATGAGATGAAGCGTTCCGCGCTCGCGCACCGCGGCGCACGCCTCGCGCAACGCGGCGTTCTCGAAGAAGCTCCCGTCGTCGATCGCGTCGTTGATGCGGACGAGCTCCTGGTACTGGATGTAGCCGGCACCCATCGTGAGATGCCCGACCTCGCTGTTTCCCATCACCCCGTCGGGCAAGCCAACGGCGCGGCCGCTGGCCTCGAGCTTCGCGTGCGGGTAACGCGCGAACAGCGCATCGAGACGCGGCGTATTCGCACGCGTCACGGCGTTGCCCGGTCCGTCGGGGGCGATCCCCCAGCCGTCGAGCACGCAAAGCACGACGGGACGGTACGCCGCGGTCACACGAACGCCCGCACGATCGCTGCGAACTCTTCGGCCTTGAGGGACGCGCCACCGACGAGCGCCCCGTCGATGCCCTCTGCGCGTGCAAATTCACCTGCGCCCGCCGCGGTGACGCTGCCTCCGTACAGGATCGGCGTGCGATCACCGGAGAGTCCAGCGGCCTCGAGAGAGCGGCGGATCACGCGCGCGGCAGTCGCCGCGTGCGCGCCCGTTGCCGGACGTCCTGTCCCGATCGCCCAGATCGGCTCGTACGCGATGACGAGCGCCGACGCGCGCTCACGATCCGCGCGCAGCGGCGCGACGTCCGCCGCGACCTGTCGCGCGATCACGGCTTCCGCGTCTCCGGCGAGGTGCTGCGCCTCGCTCTCGCCGACGCACAGGACGACGCGCAACCCGGCGGCTATCGCGCGCGCGAGCTTTCGCGCGACGCGGGTGTCGTCGTCGCCGAGATCGCGACGCACCTCGGAGTGACCGACGATCGTGCCAGCGGCGATGCCGACGAGCATCGAGGCGCTGGTCTGCCCGGTGTACGCGCCCTTGTCCTCCCAGTGCACGTCCTGCGCGTACACGAGGAGTTGCGTATCACGCAGTGCCTCGGCGACCGCGGCCAGGGCGACGGCCGGCGGCGCGACGCCGACGCCGACCTTGTCCGACAGCGCCTCTGTCGCCACGGATCGTGCAAGGGCGACCGCATCCGCGACCGTCGGTGGGTTCATCTTCCAGTTGCCGAGCACCAAC
>DATEZK010000184.1:0-5667 GCA_035255665.1 Candidatus Limnocylindria bacterium | reverse complement strand
CCGAGCCGCTGAGCGACTTTGCGGAGCCGACCTGGGTACCGGTCGCACAGGTGCCAGTTGCGATCGGGCCGCAGAGGTAGAAGGTCACGTCGCCGCTCGGCGTTTTGGTCGGGCTGGTGCCCGTGACCGTCGCGGTGTCCGTGACGATCGTTCCAGGAGTGACCGTGCCGCCCGCGCCCGCGGACGGAGTGGTCGACATCGTCGCGCTGCACACGCCGAAGCCGCCGCCGACGAAGTCCTTGAGCGTGGCATCGACTGACTGTGAAGAGCGCGTCTCGGCGAGGAAGCTCGAGAAGCACTCGTCCTGCAGGCCGAGGAAGGAGAGGTCGACGCCGCCCTCGTAGAACTCACCTGGGGCGAAGTTCCCGGTCGGGGTGCCGCCCTTGTCGGTGAAGGCCCAAGGCGAGGGCGTGACGGTGGTGTTCACCGTCGCGCAGAAGTGATCGCCGGTGCCGAGCGGAGACCCGACGCAGTCCGCCGGAGTCGTTGTCGTGCCGGCGAGGATGTCGAGCGTGCCGTTGATGGCGCCGCCCGGGGAGTGCCATTGGAAGACCCGGATGGTCACGGTTGCGCCACCGTTGGTGAAGTCGCTCAGGATCAGGATGTCGCCGTTCTGGTGGGCGTCTGGGCCGAAGGTGCCGCCGGGCTGAGGCCCGACGTTGCCCTGGAAGAACCAGAACCCGATCTGGGAGTCGCCGTTGTTGGCCGTTCGGTCGGCGCCGAAGTAGAGGAGGCCGTTCGCGTACCGGACGGCATACGCGTGCGCCAGGTCGTCCTTCGGCGGGACCGACCCGTTCTTCCACTGCCAGCTGGTGCTGTTCAGGTCGTCCTTCGACCCTCCGCCCGTGAAGATGCTGGCGTCGACGCCGTCGGTGTCGAAGGTCGTCGCCTGGGCGGAGATGCCGCCGATGCATGAGACCGCGCCCGGCGGGGTCCCGACCGGGCAGACCTTGTCCCAGTCGTCGGCCGCGGGGATCGCCGACTGGACGGAGGTCTGCGCGTTGCGATCGAGCTGGAAGAGGCCGACATCGTGGACCGCGTACGCGGGTACCACGACCGTGATGAGCAGGCAGAGCGTGGTCAATAGCGCGAGCTTTGGCCGACTGGGTGACAGACGCGCGAGGCTGGACATAGGCAGATATTCCCTTCCGCAATTCTTTGGTGAGGGGCGCGCAGAGAAATCCGGGCCCCACACGCCCGGACGCGACCGGGCCCACCACCCGGACCCGGAAGAGTGGCGGCGCACGTCGATCGCCGAAATGGCGAAGTTCCGCCGCTTATCGCTCGACTACCTAATTCTCAGTAGAACCCAGATGACGTTTCGTTAGTCAACCCGGTGGATTGCCAGCGATTTCGCGGAGTCCTAATGTCCCGTTCAGCGTTTGCGTCATCGGGAAAATGCGTGTCGCTCGTGGGGTGGGTGGAAGTCACAGGATGAGTGGGTCAAGCGACGCTACGGTCGCGGTCCTGGATGCGTCGGGGGCTGTGTTTGCCGCGCTCCAGCTCGCATGCCCCGACATCTCGATGCGAA
Organism: Candidatus Limnocylindria bacterium; assembly: GCA_035255665.1. Lineage (GTDB taxonomy): Bacteria > Chloroflexota > Limnocylindria > P2-11E > P2-11E > CF-39. The sequence goes on along the minus strand of DATEZK010000184.1, from coordinate 4,136 downwards.
GGCTCAGTCACCGCATCCCCACCAACGGCTGGAGGCCCGTTCTCGCGATCTTCGCCGTCTACGGGCCGGCGGACTGGAAGCGCCTCCCAAAGTGCTCTCGGGCGATGCCCACCGTGGTGGTCACCATCGCCAATGACAAGAGCGACGCAGCGCGCGCGCTCAAAGCCGGGGCGTTCGGACAACTGCACACCGGCCTGCCCGTTCCGGCGCTGCGGCGCGCCATCGCGGGCGCCTTGAATGGTGAGCCGGCGTATTCGCGGGCCGCGCTCGGTGAACAGATCAAAGCGGAGCTCGCTTCAACGATGGGAAGGCACGGCGCTGACCTCACTCCCCGTCAGCGCGAGATCGTTGGGCTGATCGCTCGCGGCGCCTCCGACCGCGAGATCGGCGGTCGCCTCGGGATCACCACCTCCACGGCCCAAAAGCATGTTCAGGGGCTGCTTCGCCGGCTGGATGTGCCCAATCGCGCGGCCGCCGTCGCGGCGATGCTGACTCGCTGACCCTAGCGCGACGTCGCTCGCGGTACCCGGGACTTCGCCGCAGCCCTAGCGTGCGTCGGTCGCGCTTCCGGCTCGGACCACGCGACGTCGCTTGGCAGCTCTCGGCGGAGGATCGGCTCGAGCGCGGTGACGTAGGCCGCCAAGCGGGACGCCAGCTCCTTCGATAGTTCCGCGTCCGGCGTGCGATACGGCAGCGATTCCCACACGCGGCACCATCCCCGGTCCCATTGTTCGATCCGTGCGTCCGCGAGCGCGCGGCGCACCGCTTTCGCGTTAGCGTCGAAAGCCGCGAGGAGGCGCGCGTTCGTCAGCGGGTCCGCCTCGAAGTGAAGTCCGATCTCGATTGCGCCCGCGCGCTCGCGCGGCGTTATCTCGTAGTGCAGATCGTGATTCCCGAACCAGAGCTTCGCGAGGAACGATGCCTCCCAATTGAAATCGCGTAGGTCATCGGGAAGGCGCTCGCGCATCAGCGGTCTGACGCGTTTCAGGCATTCCCCGATCCGCATCACGGGATCCGAGCGCGAAGGCTGAGGTCGACGATGCCGGTCAACGCGGGCATGACGATACCGGCGAGCACGGTGAGCTTCACGACACCGGCGCGAGTCGGCACGGCAACGACTCTCCAGATCGGGGCAGCTAGCAGTGAGCCGAGGATGAACAACAGAGTGCCAACGAGCGGCCCACCAGGAGTGCCCACCCAGATCGCCGCCGTCGTAAACGCGAAGCCGATGCCAGCGAGGAGCCAGACCGCGGGGCTGCCTTGCCGGTTACCTCCGATTGCGATGATGACGGCCGGGATGACGTACGGGATGAGTGTGCTGGTCCAACTCAACAGCGCGGCTAGGCCGACCATCAGCCAACGTTGTGGACTGAAGTGATGCAGAAGTCCGAGCATCAACCCTGCCGATAGCGAGATGAGCGGAACGAACAGCGGGTTGTAGCGGTGGATGTCCGCCGCGAGGTAGATGCGCGTCGTGTGCTGGAAGTCGGGCTCGGCGGCGAGCACCGGGATGCGCGAAACGAAGCGGATCACCTCCGGCGACAGGTTGTTAGCGAGTGGGCCCGCGAAGCGCTCCGCCGAGGTCGCGGCGATGAGGAATCCGAACACGATCGCGCTTGGCCAGCCGATCGGGCGCAACTCGCGCAGCGCGACGCGGCACGAGGTGATGCCAAGGAACGAGATGAAGAGTCCCCAGCCGAGCATCGAATGGGGGAACGACCAGTTCGTCTCATCGAGACCGAATCTCGTGTGCCAGATCCCGTCGAACATCCCGGCGAGCGCGACGACGCCAAAGCCCGCGCCGGCCAGGCCGATCGCGCCGGGGATGGGGAAGGGGACGAGCGGAAACCGGAATGTCTCCCCAAACCAGCGGCGCAGTCCCGGAGTGAACGCGATGTACGCAAGCGTGATCGTCGCGCAGAGGTGCATGGAGTAGATGAAAAGGTGTGGCGGCGAGAAGAAGTCCTCGAACGCGTGCGTCGTGTGCCACCGCTTGTCCCACTCGAAGCCGACACCGAATGCGAGGAAATCGAAGATGACGGCGAGCCAGAGAAGTCGGTACGCGGTCGCCAGGCTCGCTTCCTCACGAACTGGCTCGCTAGCGGCGACGCCGGTCGCGCTCACGTCCCTGCGTACGCTAGCGGTGCGAGCGGGGCTTCGTTGGTCGCTGGTCTGTGCCCTGACCGATACCCTAAACTTGAGATTCGATCCCCGGTGGCGCAATGGTAGCGCGGGTGACTGTCGAGATTGGCAGCGCTCTGAGGAAACTCAGAGATGAAAACTGGGTGAATTGTCGGGAAACCTAAAGCGCGAAAGCGTCAAGGCAATCCGCAGCCAAGCCCGAGCACGCTCGGGAAGGTTCAGAGACTAAGCGCCCAGTGCCTACAGCGCAGTGATGCGCCAGGGCAATGAGATAGTCCACGTCCGAGGGAAACTTCGGGGAACGGGTAATCACTAGGTTGGAGGTTCGAATCCTCCCCGGGGAGCAGACTCGCAAGTCGCCGCCGACGTTTCGGCCGATGCACAGCGAGAGGCGGAAAGCCTCGTGGCGTGCCTACGGGCGACGACGGCGCCGTGCGATCGCGGCCCTTATCGCCGCGTGGCGCCTAAGTTGTGCCCGGTGCGGTCACCGAGTCCCGGCGGCGCTCGATCTGCACCACCGCACGCCAGGCGAGAAGGAGTTCGCGCTCTCCGCGGCCTACTCGCGGTCGATCGCCGCGATCCGCTCAGAGCTGTCGAAATGCGAGGTGCTGTGCGCGAACTGCCACCTCATTGAGCACGCCTCAACCGCCGTCATCAAGTCAGATGGCGGCGCGCGCGCGGTCGTGGAGTGGCGACGCCGAACCAAAGCGCGGCTCGTCGAGTTGCTCGGCGGACGATGCATACGCTGTGGCTACGCCGGTCACGTCGCGGCCCTGGTCTTCCATCACCGAGATCCTCGCAGCAAGAGCTTCGCGATCTCCGTGGACGGTGTCCCACGTGCTTGGCACCGCCTGGTCGAGGAAGCTAGGAAATGCGACCTCCTTTGCGCGAACTGCCATCGGGAGGTCCATGCGACAGACGGCCGGGCATGATGTGGCACTATCCGGCGCGGTGACAGAAGGACCCTTCTTTGAGGATTTCACAGTTGGTAAGACGTTCCGCTCATCGATCGGTCGCACGATCACCCAGGCCGACAACATCCAGTTCTCGCTGCTCACCAACAACACCAACGAGATCCACTTCAACGCGCACTACGCGGCGCAGACGGAGTTCAAACGCCCGCTGGTGAACAGCTTCCTCACGCTGGCGACGGTCGCGGGGCTGATGGTCCAACAGACGAGCCGCTGGGGATTCGCGCTGGGAGTCGGCGAGGTGACGCTGCCGAGCCCGCTATTCGAAGGTGACACGCTCTACGCGGACACCGAGGTGCTCGAGGCGCGTGAGTCGCGCTCGCGCAAGGGCTGGGGCATCGTCACGGTACGCCAGCGTGGGATCAAGCAGGACGGGACCGTGGTCCTCGTCGCCAAGCGCACGTTCATGGTGCCGACGCGGGCGAACGCCCCGAAGCCGCACTTTCCCGAGCCGCGCGAATAGCCGTGGACTTCGGCCGGACCGACGAGCAGGAGTCGATCCGCTCGGCGGTGCGTTCGCTGTGCGCGCAGTTCCCCGACGAGTACTGGCGCGAGCTCGACCGCAACAGCGAGTACCCGGAGCGGTTTGTGCAGGCGCTCACCGATGCGGGCTGGCTCGGCGCCCTCATCCCGACCGAGTACGGCGGGGCCGGCCTCGGCCTGGCGGAAGCGGCGCTGATCATCGAGGAGATCAACGCCTCGGGCGGCAACGCTGCGGCTGCGCACGCGCAGATGTACACGATGGGCACGCTGCTGCGACACGGCAGCGACGAACAGAAACGACGCTTCCTGCCGAAGCTCGCGAAGGGCGAGCTGCGCCTTCAAGCTTTCGGCGTGACCGAGCCGGAGGCCGGCTCCGAGACGACGCGCATCAAGACGATGGCGGTACGACGTGGCGATCGCTTCGTCGTGAACGGAAAGAAGATCTTCATTTCGCGCGCGGAGCACTCCGACCTTTTGCTCCTGCTCGCGCGGACCGCCCCCTACGAGGATCTCGAGGACAAGACGCGTGGCCTCTCGGTG
>DATEZK010000183.1:0-7006 GCA_035255665.1 Candidatus Limnocylindria bacterium | reverse complement strand
GGGGTCGAGCCGGCCGCTCCACCCGATCAGGGTCATGCCGGCGTGCTTCAAAGCGTCCTGGGTGGTGACGATCTCGTTGAACAGCATGAGCTTGATGTCCGCCGTGATGTCGGCCTTCGCTAGCTGCGACTGGATGAGCTGCGCCAGCTGAAGGGTCGCGGCGTTCCCGGACGACACGAGGAACTCGAACTTGAGTGGCCCCTTGCCGACCTCGGCCACGAGCTTCTTCGCGCCTTCGATGTCCGCCTTCGGCCACGGCTTGAAGCTCGCGTCGAACGCGAAGTGCGCGGGCGAGATCGGACCCCAACCGGCGAGGCCGACGCCTTGGGCGGGTCCCTTGGCGAGGATCTCGTCACGATCGAGCGCCATGGCCACCGCCTTCACGTAGCGGGCTTCCTCGAAGATGAAGCCCTTCGAGCGGTTCGGGATCAGGCTGTCGAAGTTGAACGCACCGATCTCCAGGTAGGTGAGCGTGGAATCGGCCTTGACCGCCGGCACGTCCTTCCCGGCGAGGCCGTTGAGGACCTGGACATCGCCGGTCCGCAGATTCGTCAGACGAACGTCGGGCTCAAGGATCGGCTTGACGATGATCTTGTCGAGGAACGGCAGCTTGTTGCCTGCCGCATCCTTCCCCCACCAATCGGGGTTGCGCTCGAGGGTGTAGTGGTCGTTCTTCACTGCCTCGGTGAGGATGAACGGACCCGTGCCGGCCTTGAACGGCTTCAGCGTGAAGTCCGCCCCCATGGTGTCGACGACCTTCTGGGACACCATCATGCCCGCGCGGTCCACCAGCGCTCCGAGAAGCGGCGAGAACGCCGACTTCAGGCTGAGCTTCACGGTGGCCGGATCGACGACGGTGACTGTCGCGATCGATGCAAGGTCTCCAACTCGCAGCGAACCCTTGGTGTTGATGTATCGCTCGAGGTTCCACTTCACCGACGCGGCGTCGAAGACCGAGCCGTCATGGAACTTCACGCCCTGACGAAGGTTGAACGTTACCGTCTTTCCCTCATCGGTCGTCGTCCACTTCTCGGCGAGCCACGGGATGATCTCGCCCTGCGGCGTGACGCGGACGAGCGAGTCGTACATCGCGTAATGGATGTTCCGGTCCACGAACAGACCGGACATCATCGGGTCCAAATTGCTGACGTCGTTCTCGAGTCCGAATGTGACGGTTCCGCCGTACGTCGCTTTCGCGGCTGCGGGCGAGCCCGTCGCTGTTCCGCCTGTCGTGCTCGTACCGGTTGTTCCGGCGCACGCGCCGAGCACAAGGGCAAGTGTCGTAAGGATCGCGAGCAGACGTGTCATGCACACCCCTCCCGAACCTTTGAATGGGGCTCGGCCCGGGCCGGCAAAGCCGGGCCGGTCCGAACGGCTCCGCAGGTCGTTGAGGAGGATACGCGCGAGTGGTAAGACCAGTTCAGCCACTAGGCAGGCAAAAGGGTCGTCGGGCAAGCAAACGGGGCGGCTTGCGCCGCCCCGTCCGGAAAGCCAGTGCCGCCGTGTTAGGAGCGGTCTTGGACGGAACTGGGGTGCAGTTCTTCCTTCTCGAGGGGCTCGCCACCCTTCCGGCCGAACGCCGGGAGGATGCGTCGAGGTCGCTCCGTAACAACTTCGCGCCGGTCGGTAATGCGCGTCGCGGGCGCTGGGATCCGCGCCGGGACAGGTCGGACCGGCGTGACGGCCGGAAGGGCGTGGGACGGCGCGAGCAGGCCGCCGAGCCAGCCGCCGAAGATCGAGGCCAGGAAACCGAGGATCGCCCCAAAGGTGAGCGCGTCTCCAAGCGCGTACAGGTTGAGATCGCGAACGCCGGGGATCAGGTCGGCCGCCGACCGGATGCCCGATGCGGCGAACAGACCGTTGTCGGCAGCCACGCCGAGCAGCATGAGAACCAGGATCACGAAGAGCGTGAAGAACGCGGTCATCATCCCGTGCCAGCTGGTGCGGTAGCCCGCCATTCGTCCGGCCACGTAGCCGCCGACGATGTAAGAAAGGAATAGACCGAGGACGACGGGGACCGCGACGGCGATGTCGCCGAGCGCCGTGCCGGGCACGACCAAAAGACCCGCGACGATGGGCGCGAAGATGACCGATGACCCGATGGTCGCGACCCAGCCGCCAAGCACGGCTCCCCATGCGGTGGCTGCTGGACGCGAAACCACATTCGAATTCGCCACAACACCCTCCTATGAACGCAACTGGCCCGAACCGTTAGGGCCCTGGTGCAAGCGTGCAAATCTCGGGCCGCAAGGCGCTGGGGCAGGCTGCTAGGCGAGCGCTGCTTTGGCGCCGGCGGCGCGGGCCAGCTTGGGGGCGAGATCGTCGGTTCTCTCCCAGGGCAGATCGAGGTCGGGACGGCCGAAATGCCCGTACGCCGCCGTCTGCCGGTAGATCGGCTGCCGCAGCTGGAAGCTCTCGATGATCGCGCCGGGTCGGAAGTCGAAGTGCTCCGCGATGAGCTTGCGGATCGTCTCGTCCGACACCTTGCCGGTGCCGAACGTCTCGACGTTCAGCGAGATCGGACGGGCGCCACCGATGACATATGCGACCTGCACTTCGAAGCGATCCGCCAGGCCGGCTTTGACCACGTTCTTCGCGACGTAGCGTGCGGCGTATGCGGCGGACCGGTCGACCTTCGTCGGGTCCTTACCGCTGAACGCGCCGCCACCGTGCCGCGCGTAGCCGCCGTAGGTGTCGACGATGATCTTGCGCCCGGTGAGGCCGGCGTCGCCCATGGGTCCGCCGATCGTGAACGTGCCGGTTCCATTCACGCGGTAGAGCGTCTTCGCGTCGAGCCAGCGCTCGGGGATCGCCGCCTTGACCACGACATCGCGGATCTCCGCAACGATGCGGTCGTGTGAGATGTCCGGATCGTGCTGAGCGGCGACGACGACGGTGTGCACGCGCTGCGGAACGCCGCGTGCGTACTCGACCGTCACCTGGCTCTTCCCGTCGGGGCGCAGCCACGGGAGGCGCTTGGACTTTCGCGCGGCCGCGAGCTCCTTCGCGACGGCGTGCGCGAGCGTGATCGGCAGCGGCATCAGCTCGTCGGTCTCACGCACGGCGAAGCCGAACATCATCCCCTGGTCGCCGGCGCCGAGCTCGTGCGGATCGGTACCGGCGCGCGCTTCCGACGATTCGTCCACGCCCTGCGCGATCTCGCGCGACTGTTCCTTGATCGCGGTCAGGACGCCGCAGCTTTGGTAGTCGAAGCCGTAGTCGGCGTTCACGTAACCGATGTCCTTCACGATCCCGCGGACGAGGCCGGGCACGTCGACCCACGCCGTCGTCGTGATCTCTCCGCACACGAGGATCGTGCCGGTGGTCGTCGCCGTCTCGCAGGCGACGCGGGCGTTCGGGTCCTGGCGGAGGCACTCGTCGAGCATGCCGTCCGAGATCTGGTCGCAGAGCTTGTCGGGGTGACCCTCGGTCACCGACTCGCTCGTGAAGAGCGTCTGGTCAGCCGTCATGAACGAGCTCGCCACTCTTATGTTCCCGCCTTCCATGACTTCGCGTAGGTCGCCTGCTCGTCAGTCATCTTGTCGATGCGCATGCCCATGGCCTCGAGCTTCGTGCGGGAGATCTCCTCATCGAGCTCGCGGGGCACAGGGTAGACCTGCGGGGCAAGCTTTCCCGCGTTCTTCATGAGGTACTCGATCGAGAGCGCCTGGTTCGCGAACGACATGTCCATGACCGCGGCGGGGTTCGCCTCCGCGGCGACATGGTTGACCAGGCGTCCCTCGCCGAGCACGAAGATCTTGCGTTCGCCGAGATCGAATTCCTCGACAAATCGTCGGACCTCACGTTTCGAGCGCGCCTGCTTCTCGAGCGCTCCGAGCTCGATCTCGTCGTTGAAGTGACCCGCGTTCGCGAGGATCGCGCCGTCCTTCATCGTCGGGAAGTGTTTCGCCGAAATGACGTTCACGCCGCCGGTGCAGGTGATGAAGAGGTCGCCGCGCTTGGCTGCGTCAGCGATCGGCATGACCTGGTAGCCATCCATCGCCGCCTCTAGCCCGCGCAGCGGGTCGACCTCCACGATGATCACGATCGATCCCATTCCGCGGAAGCGCGAGGCGACGCCGCGGCCGACCCAGCCGTACCCGGCGACGACCACGGTCTTCCCCGCGAGGAGGATGTTGGTCGCCCGCAGGATGCCGTCGACCGCCGACTGACCGGTCCCGTACTGGTTGTCGAACATGTGCTTGGTCTGCGCTTCGTTCACCGCGACGATCGGATAGGCGAGGACGCCTTCCGTCGCCATCGCGCGCAGTCGGATCACCCCGGTCGTCGTCTCTTCGGTCCCGCCCTTCACATGCGTGAGCAGCTCCTTGCGCTCGGTGTGGAGCAGCGTGACCACATCCGCGCCGTCGTCCATCGTGATCTGCGGCTTCGTTTCCAGGACCGCGTTGATGTGCCGGAAGTAGGTATCCCGGTCCTCGCCCTTCCTCGCGAACACCGCGATCCCCTCTTTCACCAGGGCCGCTGCAGCGTCGTCCTGCGTCGACAGCGGGTTCGAGGCACAGAGCGCGACGCTCGCGCCCGCGTCGCGCAGCGCGATCGCGAGGTTCGCGGTCTCGGTCGTCACGTGGAGACACGCGGCGATCCGCAGTCCCTCGAAGGGCCGCTCCTTCGCCATGCGCTTCGCGATGCCGGCGAGCACCGGCATCTCGCGGCCGGCCCATTCGACCCGCCGGGAGCCGACCTCGGCCAGCGCGATGTCGACGACGTCGTGACGCGGTGTGGTCGTTGTTGTCATCTCATCCTCCCCAGGATCCGATCCCAGGCCGAGCGACGCACCGCCGGGCCTTCGATGAACGGTCCGTGAACGTGGAAACCGAGTCGGTCGTATACCGCGATCGCCGGCGCGTTGTCCTGGCGGACGTTGAGCACGACATCGCGGTGCTGCTCGAGCGCGGCCTCGGTCACGGCGGACGTCACCGACGTGGCCATGCCGCGATCGCGGTACGCGAGACGCGTGAGCACATTGCCCACGGCTGCGATGTTCGAGAGCCGCGAGCGCACGTGCGTCCCCGCCGCAGACACGAGCATCTTCCCGATGTACACGCCGAAGTAGATCTCGCGCTCCAGTCGGGCCTCGGTGAAGTATGTGCGCGACGAGTGCCCATAGAGATCGATGACATCGTCGAGCTGCTCCGGCCCGAGGCGCGTGACGCCATGCGTGACGCGCGGGCGGAACGTCGCGACGGTAACGGCCATCCGGTGCATCTTCTCCACGCGCTCGAAGCGGTACACGCTTTCGACCGCGAGACGTCCCGCGGGCGGCGTCGCGACGACGATGCGCGGCTCGTGGATGCCGTCCCGGAAGATCGAGACGAGAGCCTCGCTCTCGCCGCTCGCGAAGCATGGCCGGAACGGCAGCGCCTCGACAACGAGCGCGCACGCGACGACCTCCTGGCCGCGCGTCGCGGTCCACCAGCGCGCCTTCTCGATCTCGGCCGCATCGATGTCCGCGAGCGCGTACGCCGCCATCAGGCGATCGCGCTGAAAGAACGCGCGCGCGCTCTCCGCTGACGGTCGTTCTTCGAGGCGGATCTCGGGCAGGAGCGGGGCCGCGGTCATCGGTCCTCCTTTTCACTGGAAAGGACCAAGCGGGCCTCCGCCGGTCGCTGGATCGCTATGCCTGGATGAGTGTAACTATGTCGTACCCCGCGAGCTTGTCGCGACCCTTAAGGGCGGTGAGCTCGATGAGGAAGGCGAGCGCGACGATCTCTCCTTTGAGCTGTTTCACCAGCTCGATCGTCCCGGCGACGGTCCCCCCGGTCGCGAGGAGATCGTCAACGATGAGCACCTTCGCGCCTGGGCTGATGGCGTCGCGGTGCATCTCGAGCGTGGCCGAGCCGTACTCGAGGTCGTATTCGACGCTAACAACGTCGGCGGGCAGCTTGCCAAGCTTGCGCACCGGCACGAAGCCGACGCCGAGCTTGTACGCGATCGGCGCGCCGAAGATGAAGCCGCGCGACTCCATACCAACGACGACGTCGACGTCGCGCTTCCCCACCCGCTCCATGAGGCCGTCCACGGCTGCTTTGAATGAATCACCGTCTTTAAGGAGCGTCGTGATGTCCTTAAAGAGGATGCCCGGCTTGGGGAAGTCGGGGATGTCGCGGATGCGCGACGCGAGATCTTTGGAAGTCACCGTCACGGGCGAAGGTTAATGCGTCTCGCGGGCGGCGTCGCTGATGTGCGAGCTTTCGAAGACCTTTTCCAGCTTGCCGGTCTCGCCGTCGAACACCAGCACGGTCAAGTTCGTGTTGTGCGCCCGAGAGTTGTCGAGCCGCGGAAGGATGCCGAGGAAGTGCGACACGAGGATCCGAGTCACGCCCCCGTGGCCGACCACGAGCACGGCGCCGCCGGGCGTTTCGCGGGCCAGTCGCCGCAGCGCACCGAGGCTGCGACCCAGGACCTGATCCAGCGTCTCGCCGTTCGGCCACGCGACGAAGCCGTCGTCGCGCCAGTCAGGCAGCGCTCTTGTCTCGTCCCAGGCCGCGCCGGTCCTGTCCCCCACGTCGATCTCGATGAGGTCCGGCTCGATCTCGACGGGGATGCCCTGCCGCATCGCGATGACCTTCGCGGTGTCGAGCGACCGATGCAGCGGCGTGGCGACGATGCGATCGAACTTCGTCTCCGCGAGCGTCTGGGCGACCGACTCGGCCTGCTGGCGTCCGCGCTCCGTGAGCGGGCTATCGCTGCGACCAGCGAAGCGACGCGCCGCGTTGGCCTCACTCTCGCCGTGGCGCACGAAGTAGAAAGTGGTGGGCTCGCTCATGGCATCGCGAGCCGATCCGCGACCTCGGACCAGCCGTTCACGCGCGTGATCAGCGGATGCTGCGCCTCGCGGTTCCAGGGATGGTCGAAGAGGAAGACGCGGACGCCGGCCTCAGCGAGGGCGCGAGAGATGAGATCGTCGTCCTCGCAGAAAGCGTCGAGCCGCAGCTCCAGCGCAAGTCGCGTCTTGTACTGCGCTGAGCCTTGCGCGTCGTACCTA
>DATEZK010000182.1:0-3106 GCA_035255665.1 Candidatus Limnocylindria bacterium | reverse complement strand
CATGGTCGATGTCACACCGGTCGGGGCATCCGCACGCCATTTGCTTCTTAAGCAGCTCGGCGCGCTCGCGCTCGATGGCGATGCGCTCGTCAAGCTCGGTCATTTTGACCTCCTGTTGCTGTTGAAGCATGCGAGGGAAGTGGGCAGTTTCTGTGCCGATTCGCCCATCAGTCCAATTGCGAGTTCTGATGCGGGCTATAAACTTCAGTGATATGCCGGAATCGCTACTCCTCACCCACCTCGAGTCTTTCGTCGAGGTGGCGCGCACCGGGAACGTCAGCCGCGCCGCGCAGGCGCTCTTCCTCACACAACCGGCGCTGACCGCGCGTCTAAAGACACTCGAGAGCGATCTCGGCGTCGAGCTCTTCGCGCGAAGCGCGCGAGGGATGCGACTGACCGATGCAGGGCGCGCATTCCTCCCCTACGCGCAGCGCACGCTCGGACTCGTCACCGAGGGACGGCAGGTGATCGCCGACCTGCGCGAGGGATCGACCGGCGAGCTCGTCATCGGCGCCGCGCCCGCGGTCAGCACCTATCTCCTGCCCGCGATGCTCAAGTCCTTTCGCGCGACGTATCCGAACGTGCGCCTCGGCGTGCGGACGGGTCACACCGAAGAGGTGCTCGAGATGGTGCTGCGCCAGGAGGTGAGCATCGGCCTGGGACGACCGGTCCTCCATCCCGACGTCGAGCTCATTCCCGTCTTCGAGGATGAGCTGCTGCTCGTCGTGAGCCGGCGCCATCCGTTCGCCGCCCGCACGCGCGTGCGTATGGACGAGCTCGCGTCGGAGCGGCTGATCCTCTTCGATCGAGCGTCCAGCTACCACGAGCTGACCAGCGCGTTGTTCCGCGAGGCGGGTGTCGTTCCAGCGAGCGTGATGGAGCTCGACAACGTCGAGGCCGCCAAGAAGATGGTGCAGCTTGGACTTGGCGTCGCGCTGCTGCCGCGCATGGCGCTCGAGGCGGAGCTGCGCTCACGCTCGCTGCGGCCAGTGCGCCTCATCGGCGCGCAGCCGGCTCGGCGTCCCATCGTCGCCCTCCGCCGGAAGGACGCGGGCACGCCGATCGGGCCGGTCGCGGGATTCCTCGAGACGCTCCGCGAGGCGAAGCTCTAGGTCGAAAGATTCGCGCGTTCGCGGCGCGCGAGCGCTCCGCCGATGGAGTCGGGCGATCTGTCGACGGCCACGCTGAATTCGCGTCGCGCGCCGTCGATGTCACCGGTCTCGCGCAGCGCCACGCCGGCGAGATAACGCAGGAACGCAGCATCGTGCGGCGTCGGCTTCGCGACACGCATCGCCTCGAGCTTCGCGCTCATGCCGATCCGATCACCGCGCTGCGCGTCCGCGATCGCGGCCACCGCGGCCGTCATCGCGGCGATCGTCGCGTTCTCGCTCCGCTCGACATCGGCAACGAGCGAATCGGCGAGCACCAGACCGCGGGCGCGATCGCCACCCGTCGCGACGAGCTCGCTCCACGCGAGCGCGAGGCTCGCGAGGCGGTCCTCCGGCACCAGCGCAGCGACGCGGCGCGCGTCACCGCCGCGATTCAGCGCGGCGTAGGCCGCGACGAGTCGAGCAGCGATCCGGGGCGCGCCGAGGCGCTTCATCGCGGACTCCCAAAGCGAGGCCGCGGACAGCGGATCGCCGGCCGCGTACAGCACATCGGCCGCGACCTCTTGGACCAGCGGGAACTTGTGAAAGCGCGCGAGGAGCGGCGCCATCAGATCGCGCGCGCGCTGCACGTCGCCCGCATCGAGCGCCTCCTCCGCGGCCACAAGCGTCGCGCTGAAGCGGCGCAGGCGGAGCTGATACGCGACGAACGCCGCGACAAGCACGGCGCTGGCGCTCAGTCCAAGCAGCGCAGCGGTCGCGCCCGCGCCGAGGGCGGCCGCGACCACCGCGACCATTGCCACTGCGATACCGACCAGCCAGAGCCCCGTGATCACAGGATGGCCGCCGGGCGTGACCGCTCTCAGCACAGCGGACTTGTCCACAGTTTCGGAGATTTGCATGAGGGACCGCAGGGCTTATCCACCGGAAACACGCGGTTATCCACAGCCAGTGACCGACCCTGACCGCTAGCTGTCCGCTAACAGCGCGCCTGCAATAACGACGCGCTGGATCTCGCTGGTGCCCTCGTAGATCCGCGCGATCCGGGCGTCGCGGTAAGCGCGCTCGATCCAGAGCTCCCGCATGTAGCCCATACCACCGTGGATCTGGACCGCCGCGTCGGCGGTCCGGCCAAGCATCTCGGTCGCGAACAGCTTGGCCATCGACGCGCGATCCGAGATGCGCTCGCCGCGGTCGGCGCGCGACGCGGCGTCGTAGACCATGAGGCGCGCGGCGTGGATCTCGGTCGCGGCGTCCGCGAGCATCCACTGGATCGCCTGGTTCGCGCCGATCGGCTTGCCGAACTGCACGCGCGTCTTCGCCTGTTCGACGCTCGCCTCGAGCAGCCGCTGTGCCGCGCCGACCGAGTGGGCGGCGAGGCCAAGCCGGCCGAAATCTAGCGTGCGCAGCGCGATCTTGAAGCCCTCGCCCTCCGCGCCGACGCGCTGGCCCGCTTCGACCCGGAGGCCGTTGAAGTAGAGCTGCGCGGTCGTGGATCCATGCAGGCCCATCTTCTCGTCATTGGGACCGATCTCGAGCCCCTTCGTGCCGCGCTCGATGACGAACGCGGTGATCCCCTTCGAGCCGCTGGCGGGATCGGCGTTCGCGAAGACGACGAACACATCGGCGATCGGCGCATTCGTGATGAACGTCTTTGCTCCGTCGATCACGTAGGCATCACCGTCGCGGCGCGCCGCTGTCTTCAGGCTTCCCGCATCGCTGCCGGCGCCCGGCTCGGACAGCGCGTACGCGCCGACCTTTCGCCCACTGAAGAGATCGGGGAGATAGCGCCGCCGCACGTCATCCGGTCCCCCAACGGAGATGGCCGTGCCGCAGAGGCCCGCCGATCCGCCGACGACGTTCCACAGCGATGCGTTCACGCGAGCGAGCTGCTCGACCGCGACGCAGTACCCGAGCTTCCCGAAGCCCTGACCGCCAAGCTCTTCGGCGTGACCGATGCCGAAGAGTCCAGCCTCGCCCATCTGCGCGATCAGCGCGCG
>DATEZK010000181.1:0-4229 GCA_035255665.1 Candidatus Limnocylindria bacterium | reverse complement strand
GACCGTGCTGGTTGAACGCGTGATTGGGCGCGGCCGGCACCGCAGGCTGGCCGCCTGTGCGCCAGAACGCCGTCGCGATGACCCACGCGTGCACCTCGATGCCGTGCGCGTGCGCTTTGTCGATCAGCGTTTGCAGCGGGTCGAATGGGAACGCCGCCACGCCTGGCTGCTCGGTGCGCGGGACCGACGCGCGATTGCAGAAGCAGTCACCGCGTCGCACGGCCTGCACGACGATCGCGTTGAGGCGCGCGGCTTTCGTCGATGCGACGATCGCGTCGATCCGTGACGCGTCGAAGAGGTCGTCGCCAAAAGCGTCGACCCAGTAGGCACGAAACTGACCCCCCGGTGGCGTGGATGTGTCGAACTCCGCTGAGTTCGACTGCTGCGGGAGCCAGGCAAGTGCCAATACGGCGACCAGGACCAGCCCAACCTTCCTCACTACTCCCGTAACGATGAGGCAACGGCGTGTGTCGCGGGCGGGGGAAATTTAGTTCTTTCGTCTCACCCCAATGGGTACGAAGCGACCGAGCGAGCCCACGTGCCTAAACTCGCGGCGGTGCCACGCGCATTTCGTTTCGCTGTCACCGCGCGCTTTTCCGGTAGCGGCACGCACTGGCGCGATGTCGCGCGCCGCGCGGAGGATCTCGGTTACGACGTGCTGCTCGTCACCGATCACATGGGCGCGCAGCTCGCACCCATACCAGCGCTCATGGCTGCGGCCGATGCGACGACGAAGCTTCGCGTGGGCAGCTTCGTGTTCGCGAACGACTATCGCAATCCGGTGATGCTCGCGAAAGAGGTCGCGACGATCGACCTGCTTTCGGGTGGCCGTGTTGAGGTGGGGATCGGCGCGGGCTGGAGCGTCGGCGACTACCGCGAGCTCGGCATCGCGTACGACACGCCCGCCGTACGCGTGAGCCGGCTCGAAGAATCCGTCGTCCTGCTGAAGCGCCTGCTCAGCGAGGAGAGCGTCGATCACGCCGGCGAGCACTACACAGTGCAGGGCGCCAAGATCCAGCCGCGGCCGCTCCAGCGACCGCATCCGCCGCTGATGATCGGTGGCGGCGGGCAGCGCGTGCTTCGCCTTGCCGCGCGCCACGCCGACATCGTCACGTTCGCGCCGCAGGTGAACGCGAGCGGCCGCGCCCGGCGCGACGCGCTGACGGAGAAGGCTCTGACTGAGCGTGTGCTGCGGTTTCGCACGGCCGCCGGCGAGCGGGCCGAGCGGATCGAGCTCAACGTGTTCGTCTTCGATGCCGCCGTGACCGATCGGGCTCGCTCGCTTATGGCCGCGGTCAGCGGCTACCTGCGCCGCGCGGCGAACGGCCTGGTGCGCAGTCCGTTCGTCCTTTACGGATCGCGCTCGTCACTACGCGAGCTGCTCCTCGAGCGGCGCGAGCGCTTGGGCATCAGCTACATCTCGGTGCCGGGCAATGCGATGCGCGAGTTCGCACCGATCGTCGCGGAGCTTCGCGGGACCTAAGGCGTTCGCGTCGGAGCCGCCGTGTTGGTCGGTTGCGGTGTGGACGGCGTTGTCGTGGGCTGCGGCGTCGGAAGCGTCGCCGTCGGAGCGGCCGTCGTCGGTGCCACCGTGGTGGTCGCCGTTGCTGTCGGCGTCGGGGTGGGCGTCGGGGTCGTCGGTACCGCCGTGCGGATCTGGATCGTCGGGCTCGGTGACGCGGACGCGCTGGGGCTCGGCGACGGTGACGGTGACGCGGTCGTCCCAGCGAGGCGGGAAAGACTGCCGCCCAAGAGCACGCCGATCAGAAGCAGCGTGAGCAGGCCACCTGCAACGGCGGCCAGGATGAGGTCGATCCACCGAGGCCCGCGCCGCGGTGGCGGGATGATCTTGGTCGTATCAGACATGCCGATCAGCTGTCGCACCTCGCGTGCCGCGCCCGCGAAATGGGCGTCGTAGGCTCAATCGGTGACTCGGCTCATCGTCTTCGCTCTGGTCCTCGCCTCATGCGCGTCTCCGTCCGCGGCCCCGAGCGCATCGCCCACGCCCGCGGCATCGGCGACGGCGTTCACCCCTTCGCCGACGGTCGCCTCATCACCGACGGTCGCGGCGACCAGCTCACCGGTGGCCGCTGATCCGAGTCGCTACGGCTACGTCCTGTCATCAAACGGTCGCGTCGTTGTCCGGCCAGAGCGATCCACGGACGCGGTCATCGCGACTGGCGGCGAGCAGCCGGCCGCATCACCCGATGGGAAGCGCATCGCGTTCTGGCGCACCGGTCCGCAGGGAAACAACGAGCAGGAACTGCGGATCGTGGATGTGCCCGGCGGCGCCGAGCGGATGCTGCGCTCGATCCCAGTTACCTCCGTCGGCGGTTCGATCGTCTGGTCCAACGACAGCACCGGTCTGCTGTATGCGTTCCATAGCCGCGAGTCATTCCCTGGCGTCGGCGGCGGACCGAGATTCTCGATGCTCGAAAGCTTCGATCTCTCCACCACACAGGCATCAGTCGAGGGGTCTGGCGAACTCAGACTCACGAGTGGAGCCGTCTTCGTCCCGCTCAGCTGGGACAAGGCTGGTTTGCTCTCGACCGCACTCGTCACTGGAGAGGGCGGCATGGGGCGGAGCTACGTGACGTGGGATCGACGCGTACAGCCCGCCGGTCAATCGTCCGTGAAGTTCACGCAGTTTCCCTGGTCGGTCGTTGCGGATACCGTCCAAGCGTCCTACGACGCGAAGCGCATGCTCGCGATAGACCTAGCCGCCAATGTGCTGCGTGTCTGGCCCGTCGGCGATATCGCGGCGGCCGGCATGGTCGGGCCAGGCAGTGCAAAGCTCTCGGACGCTCGGTGGCGCCTGGGGACGCCGGCCGACATCGCGTGGGTGGTCGATAACAACGTCGGCGTCTTCACCTATCAGGGCGCGGCCCAGCGGATCATCCATCGCGGCAACGCGACCGTGCGGATCATGTCCTGGCGGGCCGACGGCTCCGGCCTCGTGCTCAACGAGATGGGTCGCGTGAATTTCATCGTCGACCTGTCGTCGGGTCAGGCGACCGAGCTGAGTGACTTCGGAGGATTTATCGCGGGAGCCGTGCTGCTGCGCTAGACGAACGCTCTGCCGTCCACTCGATGCCGAGCGCCCCGCACGCGTCCGCGCCCGAACGCGTGCGAGGCATCGGCCGGCTCTTGAGCTAGTTCCCAGGCACCACGATCGCGGTCGCGGTCACGGCCGCGCCGTCGCTGATGCCGTCATTCGGCGTCACAGTGACGGTGATCGTGTCGTGCGGAGTGCCGTTATGTGGAAGCGAGAGATCGAAGACGTCGCTAGTGGCTGTCGTTGTGAAGGTGCGCCGGACCTCGCCCTCGACCCGCCACACGTAGGTGAGCGTGACCGTGTCCAGATCCGCGTCGCTGACCGCGACGTCGGCGGTGAGCATGCCCTTGTGCGAGGGTTTGATCGGGTCCAGCGTGACCGATACGGACGGTGCGCTGTTGATCACCGTAATGCTCGCCGATGTCAGCGGGCCGTTAGTAGCGCTGCCGTCGCTCGCGGTCACGCGCACAGCGATCTCATCACCGCGGTCGCCGTTGCCGCTGACGCCGAGATCGAGCGTGGCACTCGTGGCTCCGGGGATGTCACCCCCGCCGTTTGTCCACTGATACGAATAGGTGAGCGGATCGCCGTCCGGATCCTGGGCCACGACGGTCGCGGTTAGCAGGTCATCGGTCTCCGGTGATGTCGGTGCGATCGTGGCGGAGATCACGGCGGGTGTGCTGTTGACCACCGTAACGGCGGCCGATGTCAGCGAGCCGCTGGTAGCGCTGCCGTCGCTGGCGGTCACGCGCACCGCGATCGCATCACCGCGGTCGCCGTTGCCGCTGACGCCGAGATCGAGCGTGGCGCCGGTGGCTCCGGCGATGTCAGCGCCGCCCTTTGTCCACTGATACGAATAGGTGAGCGGATTGCCGTCCGGATCCTGGGCCACGACCGTCGCGGTCAGGACGTCATCGGTGTCCGGTGATGTCGGCGCGATCGTGGCGGAGATCACGGCGGGCGGCGCGTTCACGTTCAGCGGGATCACGATCACCCCGCCGAGAGCAATCGACGAATTCGTCACGTAGAGACGGCTCGGGCCCAGCGTGGGCAGGGCTACGCCTGTCGGCCTTCCGCCGACTACGATCGTCGACAGTCGTCTGAGTTCGCCCTGCGTCGAGAGCACCGTGACTGTTCCGCTGTTGAAGTCAGCGGAGTAGAGGCGCCCGTGTGC
>DATEZK010000180.1:0-3543 GCA_035255665.1 Candidatus Limnocylindria bacterium | reverse complement strand
GAGGCGCGGCTGCAACACCTCGAAGTAGAGCAGGCAGGGCAGGCACCAGCGACGACCGAAAGTGAGCCCGATCGCGAGCTGCGCCGCGAGGAGGCCGAGGATCGCCCACCACCCCGTGACGAAGGCGAGGAGTGACAGCGTGCCGACGATCGCCTGATTCGTGCGAGGCGCGCGAGCGTCGATGACATCGGTGTCGGTCCATGGATCGGCGGTGCGCAGTGTCGTCGCGCTCATGCGAGCACCGTCTCCCGCTTGCCGACATGCGCGCGCTCGACGAGCCACTGCGCGAAGCGCGCGTGCGGATCGAAGCCAACGAGCGAGGGCGCATCGGTGACGAAGTTCGACAGGGCATTGATGTCGTACACGTACGGCAGGCCGTCGCGCGCGGCGACGAGGTACTCCACTCCACCGACGTCGAGACCGGCGATGCGCGCGATACGGAGCACGTCGTCGACGATCTGTCCGGGCGCCTCGAACGCGTCGATGCGCAGCTGTCTCTTCGTGGGCGCGTCGACGACACAGTTGTCGAACTTGGACGTCTCCTGCACCTGGCAGATGTCCGCCGGACATATGTTGAAGTCCTGGCCCTCGTTCGCGATGCGGATCGCGTAGAGATACTCCCCTCCCAGGAATTCGACGCGCCGGGTGGTGCCGTCCTCGCTCTCGAGGAATTCCTGGACGAGGCCCGTTCCGTCGGGGCCGAGATCGAGCTCGGCCACGCCCGCGGTCAGCTCTTCAGGCGAATCGAAGCGGCGCATGTGCGCACCCGAACCGCCGACGTTCGGCTTCACGATCACGGGGAAGCGCAGCTCGCGAGCCGCGCTCGGCGCCTGCGCTGGATCGGTGATGACGCGCGCGGCTGGCGCGCGGATGCCGAGCTGACGTAGGAGAAGCAGTTGGCGCGCCTTGGACGTCTCGAGCGCGAAGGCGCGACTGCCATTCACGACCGGGATGCCGCGCTGTTCGAGCAACGGGAGCAGCTCTCGTGCGACCGCGATGCTCCGCGCGTGACCCCGGAGGTACGACGACGGCGAGACCTTGTTCACGGCAAGCGACCAATGCGGCGCGGGGCCGGCCGGATCGAAGCTCAGCTCGTTGAGGAAGACGCGCTCGTAGGGCGCCCCAAGGTCATCGAGGGCGCCGAAGAGCGGCGCCATCCAGGCCTCGTTCTCGTAGAGGATCGCGATCGGTCCCATTGGCCCCTCCGATTTCCGAGCCTAGCCCTCGGAAATGCCACCGGCGAGTGGATCGGCCGAAGTACGTGCACCCTGGCCAGGTCGGTCGGCCCACGCCACGGCGACGACGCGGGCGGCGGCTCGGGCGGGCTAGCTAGCCCACGCGGAGTGGTGCAGTGGATCGCGGCGTGTACCGCGGGCCGCGTGGTGAGAGGACGCTCTCAAAGATGACCGCCGCGCCGGCGCGGAAGCGCAGATGCGGGATGCGCATCGCTTCGACCGCTGCCGCGATCGCCCGGGCGTCAACGACCGACACATCCTCGCGGATGCGGCCGAAGGTGACGTGCGCGCGTAGCGGCTTTCGGTCGAACGCGATGTCACGACGCGCCAGCTCGGCGCGGACCCGCTCACCAAGAGCGAGCACCGCCGGGGCGCCCGCGCCGATCCCGAGCCACGCGACACGCGGCTTCCCGCTGGATGGGAATCGGCCGGAATGGTCGATCTCGACGTCGAACGCCGTGACGCTGCTCGCGGCCGCCTCGACCGCGCTGGTCACGTCAGCCAGCCGCTCGTCGGGTGTCGGTCCGAGGAAGGCGAGCGTCACGTGCATCAGTTCCGGTTTCACGCGACGTAGCGCGGGAAGATCCGGCGCGCAGCGGAACACCGCTTCGGCGATCTCGGTGGGAAGTGGGAGCGCGACGAAGAGCCGTATCCGCGAAGGTTAGAACCCCGCGGCGGTCAACCCTGCGGCCTGTACTTCGTCTGCCACAAGCTGCGCGATGAACACCACCGCGAGAAGACCACTGAAGCACGCGAGCGCAGTCGCGCGAAGGCGCTCGCTATTCGAGATGCGTTCCCGTGTGTCGGCGATCAAGGCAGTCATTGCGGGACGTTCTTAAGCAAGCAGCGTGCCGCATGTCGTTACGCAAAAGGCGTTACGGAAACGTGAGACCCGTTGTCAGATCGTTACGAGAAGGCGGCTAAGCCGGCGTCGGAGCCGTGGCTGGACCCTTTGCCTTTTTGGTTTTCTCACGCTCTAACTCGCCCGCGGGAGCACCGGGCGGGGTCGCATCTGGACCACCCGTCGCTGCGGCCACCGGCAATCCGTCGCCGGGCTCGTTGAACAGCGCGTCGAATTCGTCGGCCTCGAGCGATTCCTGCGCGATGAGCTTCTGCACGACGAGATCAAGCTTGTCGCGGTTCTCCGTGAGCACTTCGTACGCACGCTGACGAGCACGCTCCACTATGTCGTGGACCTCGGCGTCGATGATCTTCGCGATCTCTTCCGAGTAGTTGCGCTCCTCTTGGATCTGCCGGCCAAGGAAGATGAGCTCGTCGCTGCGCCCGTACTGCAGCGGCCCGAGCTTCTCGCTCATGCCGAACTTCGTGACCATCTGTCGGGCCATGTGGGTTGCCTTCTCGATGTCGTTGCTCGCACCGGTCGTGGCGTCCCCACCCAGGTGGAGCTGCTCGGCGACCCATCCACCGAGGGCCGCTGCGATGTCGTCCTCGAACTCGCGCTTGGTCCGCATGTAGCGGTCCTCCTGCGGGAGCGACCAGGTGACGCCCATGGCCATGCCGCGGGCGACGATCGAGATCTTGTGCACCGGATTGGTGTGCTTGAGCAGCTTGAAGCAGAGGGCGTGGCCAGCCTCGTGGTAGGCCACGATCCACTTCTCTTTCTCGGTTATCACGCGCGAACGACGCTCGGGCCCGAGGGCGACCTTCTCGAGCGCCTCTTCGAAGTCGATCTGACCGATCGTCTTCTTGTTGCGGCGCGCGGCGAGGATCGCGGCCTCGTTCACGACGTTCGCGAGATCGGCGCCCGAGAAGCCGGGCGAGATCTGTGCGATGCGGAGCAGCTCGACGTTCTTGTCGAGCGGCTTGCCGCGGACGTGCACGTCGAGGATCGCGCGGCGGCCCCGAATGTCCGGGCGGTCGAGCACGACCTGACGGTCGAAGCGGCCGGGGCGGAGCAGTGCCGGGTCCAGAACATCGGGACGGTTCGTCGACGCGAGAACGATGACGTTCGTGCCCGTATCGAAGCCGTCCATCTCGACGAGGATCTGGTTGAGGGTCTGCTCGCGCTCGTCGTGCGATCCTCCGAGACCGGCGCCACGCTGGCGACCGACCGCGTCGATCTCATCGATGAACACGATGCAGGGCGCGTTGCGCTTCGCCTGATCGAACAGGTCGCGGACGCGCGAGGCGCCCACGCCGACGAACATCTCGACGAACTCGGAGCCCGAGATCGAGAAGAACGGCACGCCGGCCTCGCCGGCGACGGCGCGCGCGAGCATGGTCTTGCCGGTACCGGGCGGGCCCACGAGCAGGACGCCGCGAGGGATCCGGGCGCCCAGGCTGGAGA
>DATEZK010000179.1:0-5114 GCA_035255665.1 Candidatus Limnocylindria bacterium | reverse complement strand
AGACATGGACCTTTTCACGAGACACCTCCAGCGCGTGTTTCGATGACGAGCAGCACGCCGCGTTCGCAAGTGACCGAAGCGCCTGCGGACACCACAAGGCTCGAGAGGCCGCGCGCGGCGCCGAACGGTAGCGTCTCGCCGGCCAAGGGATAGCGGAGCCGTTGCGTGCGGACGCCCTCAGCGTCTCCCTGCACCGCGAGCAGCGTCACCAGATCGCCTGGCGCGCCGGCCAGGTCCAGCCGGTCGCCGCCGTGGAGCGCGCGCACCGTGGTGTCGCCGCGGATCGCGCGCATCCGCCTTCCGCGGTACTCGTCGGAGGCGAGGAGCAGTGCGTTGGCGAGCTCGTGATCGAAGCGCTCGCCGCCGAAGATCCCCAGGAGCACGAGCTCGTCGGCTTTCGCCTCGGTCGCGTAGTCGATGGCGAGCTCGAGGTCCGACTCGTCTTTCTCGGGTGAGAAAGGAACGACCGTGACACCTCGCTCTCCGTATTCGGCCGCGCGCTCCACTCCGAGCGAGTCGAGATCGCCGACGATCGCGTTCGGCACGACGCCCCACCGCTCGAGCGCGAGCGTCCCGCCGTCGGCGGCCACGATGAGGTCGGCGCCTTCAAGGTGCGCGCGGTCGCGCGGATCGACGTCACCATGCGCGATCACCACAGCCTTCACAAACAAAAGCGGCGCATCCGAGCGCCGCAGCGAGGTCTCACGCGTTCCGACTCCCTACGCTGACATTACTCAGATCAGGTTCTGGGGTCTGCGGATCGCCGCACTCTCAGCGCCCTTTCCGGCGCTCCCCCGTCGTATGAAATTGTCTCTTCGAGTGTACTAGGCCGCCTTCTTGACCTCTTCGATCGTCACGATCTCGCCCTTGTTCGACGGGGCGATGAGCCACGCGACGACGAGGACGGCGAAGGAACCGAATGCGATGAACTCCATGTCTTTGTCTTTCCTCCTTCGACCTAGATCGTGTACGCGGCTTCGCGGTGCTGCGACGCGTCGAGGCCGAGGACCTCGTCCTGCTCGGGCACGCGCAGCGCTACGAAGAGGTTGATGACCTTCAGGATCACGAATGTCATGACGGCGGCGTAGCCGACGACTGCGGCCACTGCGACAAGCTGGATGCCGAGCTGTGCCGGGTTGCCGTTGATCAGACCGTTCGCAGCGGCGCTGTTGACCGCGCTGCTAGCGAAGAGGCCGGTCGCGATCGCGCCCCAGGCGCCGCCGACGCCGTGCACTCCGAAGACGTCGAGCGCGTCGTCGACGCGGAGGCGCTTGGTGAGCTGGATGCCGAGGTAGCAGATCGTGCCGGCGCCGAGGCCGATGACGATCGCCGAGGAAACGTCGACGTAGCCGGCCGCGGGTGTGATCGCGACAAGGCCGGCCACGGCACCGGCCGAAGCGCCGAGCACGCTCGGCGCGCCCTTGTGCAGCCACGACACGGTCATCCATGTCAGCGCCGCCATCGCCGCTGCCGTGTTGGTCACGACGAAGGCGCTCGCCGCGAGACCGCCGGAGGTGAGCGCGCTGCCGGCGTTGAATCCGAACCACCCGAACCAGAGCAGCGACGCGCCGAGCACGGTCATGGTCGCGTCGTGCGGCTCGATCGCTTCGCTCCCGAGGCCCCTGCGTCGTCCGAGGACGAGCGCGGCGACGAGCGCGGAGACACCGCTGGTGATGTGCACGACGGTGCCACCTGCGAAGTCGAGCGCGCCGAGCATCCGAAGCCATCCGCCGACGCCCCACACCCAGTGCGCGACGGGGTCGTAGACGAGCGTCGCCCAGAGGAGGGTGAAGACGACGAAGGCCTTGAAGCGCTTGCGCTCGGCGAACGCGCCGGTGATGAGCGCCGGCGTGATCACCGCGAACATCATCTGGAAGACCATGAATGCCTGGTGCGGGACGGTGGCCGCGTAATCAGCGTTCGGCTCCATTCCGACGCCGCGGAGCGCGAGCCAGTCGAGGCCACCGATGAGCCCACCGATGTCCGGTCCGAAGGCCAGCGTGTAGCCCCACAGGACCCACTGGACGCTGATCAGGCACAGGATGAAGAAGCTGTGCATGATCGTCGCGAGGACGTTCTTCTTGCGGACGAGGCCGCCGTAGAAGAAGCCAAGGGCCGGCGTCATGAGCATGACGAGCGAGGCGGACGCGAGGAGCCAGGCGGTGTCCCCGCTGTTGATGTTTTCCATGCCGGAAGCCTGAGCGAGCGCCGTGCCCTGGTCAGCGACGGATAGGCGCTACAAGGTTGCGGTTCGGTCGTGACGACCGTCGGGTTTCGGTCCCGACGGCCCGGGCGCCGCGAGGGACTCTGGGTCCCCCGCGGCCACGTGAAGCGCTAGGTCACATGCCCTTGGCGAGCCCGATGACGTTGCCCTCGGGGTCGGCGAACATCGCGAGCTCGACCGGGCCGGCTTTGGTCGGAGGCATGACTGTCTTGCCGCCCAGCTTCTCGACCTTCGCGAGTGTCCCCTTCAGGTCCTCGGTCTCGATGTAGAAGGTCACGCTGTTCCGGCCGTCGCGCGACGGCCCGATGCCACCGCCGATGCCGTGCCCGTTGGCGCCCGTGTCGACCATCGCGTAGTTCTCCGGTGCGTCGGTGAGCTTCCACTCGAAGGCCTTGCTGTAGAAGTCGCGAAGCTTCTGGCTGTCCTTGCCGATGACCTCGAAGTGCGTGACGGGATGCGCCATGTCTATCTCCCCTTTCCTTTAGGTCACATCTTCGCTTTGGTGTGCGCTGGATCGGATGCCACGTCGCGTCCCTCGGCGATGCTCGTGAGCCGCGGCAGGAAGTAGTCCCAGCCCTCTGTGTGCGACGCGATCGCGCCGTCCGGGAGGCCGCGGTGGACGAGCCGCAGTCGCGTGCCCTGCCCATCAGGCTCGAGGTCGATCTCGACCGTGCTCGAGCCGGGCGGCACGATCGGGTTGTCCTTCCAGCCCCAGGTGAAGACCACGCGGCGGGAGGGGATCACCTCGACGAACTTGCCATCGACGATGTCCTTGTCGTTCATGAAGTCGACGTGGAACGTCCCGCCGGCTCGCGGCTCGAGCTGGGCGAGCTTCCCCTTCCAGCGGACGTATTCGTTCGGGTCGGTCAGTAGCCGGAAAACGGTCTCCGGCCGCGCCGCGATGGTGATGACCTTCTCAATTGCCTTTGTGTCTACGGTCACGACGGTTCCCCCTTTGTTCTTCCTGCTCCGCCGCCTGTTTCAGGAGGCGCAGGTTCTCGTCCCAGTAGGACTCCAGGTACGCGCGAAGCTGGGCGATGCTCTCGGGCCGCGCCCGGTACAGGCGCTTCGTGCCGTTGCGTCTCTCGCTCACCAGGCCGGCCTCCTTGAGCACGCGCAGATGCTGCGAGATCGCCGGGCGGGTCACGTCGAAGTGGCTGGCGATCTCGCCCGCGGCCAGCTCGGCGGTCCAGACCAGGCGCAGGATCTCGCGCCGGCGGGGCTCTGCGATGGCGCGGATGGCGGCTTCCATGGGGACATGTGAGCACACACTTACGAAAGTGTCAACTTACATATATCGAGACAGGCAAGCTGGCTGGTACGCGACACCGTTCCACAACCCAAGCGAAACCCAGGCTCGGTTCACCGCTGCGCGCCAGCGCCGGATGCTCCACAGCAACAACCTGTGGGGAGTTGAGCGATGACGCTGACCATCGAGCGCGAGCGCCCCGCGACCGCCGCGCCCATCGCGCCAAAGATCGCACCGAAGGACGTCATCTCGATGGCGAAGAAGGAAGGGGTCCAGATCGTGGACCTCCGCTTCGTCGACCTGCCCGGGACGTGGCAGCACTTCTCGATCCCGATCGAAGAACTGTCAGAAGGTCTCTTCGTCGATGGCATCGGCTTCGACGGATCCTCGATCCGCGGCTTCCAGCACATCCACGAGAGCGACATGCTCCTGATGCCCGACGCGACGTCGGCATTCATCGACCCCGTCCTCGAAGTGAAGACGATCGACATCATCTGCGACGTCGTCGACCCGATCACGCGCACGCCGTACTCGCGTGACCCCCGCTACGTCGCGAAGAAGGCCGAGGCGTTCCTGCCGACGACGGGCATCGCGGACATCGCGTACTGGGGACCGGAGATCGAGTTCTACATCTTCAACTCGCTCCGTTTCGACCAGAGCGCGAACTTCGGCTTCTACTACATCGACTCAGAAGAGGGGATCTGGAACTCAGGCGCGAACGGGACACCCAACCTCGCGCATCGTCCGCGCTTCAAAGAGGGTTACTTCCCGGTGCCGCCGGCGGACCGGCTGCAGGACCTCCGCTCGAAGATGGTCCGCGCGCTCATCGCGTCGGGCATCGCGGTCGAGGTGCATCACCACGAGGTCGGCACCGCCGGGCAGACCGAGATCGACATCCGCTTCGGCACGATGGTCGAGACCGCGGACAAGGTGCTGAAGTACAAGTACGTCACCAAGAATGTCGCGGCGAAGAACGGCTACGTCGTGACGTTCATGCCGAAGCCACTCTTCGGCGACAACGGCTCGGGCATGCACACACATCAGAGCCTGTGGAAGGACGGCCGCAACCTGTTCTACGACAAGGGCGGCTACGCGCTCCTGTCGGAGACGGCGCGTCACTACATCGGCGGGCTGCTCAAGCACGCGCCCGCGATCCTCGCCTTCGCGGCTCCGACGACGAACTCGTACCGCCGGCTCGTTCCGGGCTACGAGGCGCCGATCAACCTCGTCTACTCGCAGCGGAACCGCTCGGCCTGCGTGCGGATCCCGACGTACTTCGACAAGCCTGAGGCGCGGCGTCTCGAGTTCCGCGCGCCGGACCCGTCGTGCAACCCGTACCTCTCGTTCTCCGCGTGCCTCATGGCCGGCCTCGACGGCGTGATCAACCAGATCGAGCCGCCGGCGCCGATCGACGAGGACCTCTACGAGGGTGAGCACCGCTCCGTGAAGCAGACGCCAGGCTCGCTCGAAGAGGTGCTCGACGCACTGGACGCGGACCGCGACTTCCTAATGCGTGGCGGCGTCTTCACCGAGGACCTCATCGAGGAGTGGCTCGGCTTCAAACGTGCAAGTGCGAAGCAGGTTGCACTGCGGCCGCACCCCTACGAGTTCTACTTGTACAGCGACGTCTAAAGGAGGTCG
>DATEZK010000178.1:0-3296 GCA_035255665.1 Candidatus Limnocylindria bacterium | reverse complement strand
CAGGGCGCCGAGGTCGCTCACGCGCGGAACCGCGAGGCGCTCGTCGAGGCGGATGGCCCGCTTGAGCGCGCTCGACAGGAGGTTCTCGTAGTTGCAGATGGACACGCGGACCGAGACGCCGGAGCGCTGGCTGATGTCGGTGGACTGGCGGGCCAGGTGCGTCAGCTCGGCCACGATCTGCTTCATGTACTCGGGGCTCGTCGTCTTGATGCCGTCCACCGGGAACGCCGTGCGCTCGGCGTCCATGATGGCGATCTCGTCGGCCAGCTTCTTCGGATAGTGCGTGCGCACCTGCGAGCCGAAGCGGTCCTTGAGCGGCGTGATGATGCGGCCGCGGTTCGTGTAGTCCTCGGGGTTGGCCGACGCGACCACGAACAGGTCGAGCGGCAGCCGGACCTTGTAGCCGCGGATCTGCACGTCGCGCTCCTCCATGACGTTTAGGAGGCCGACCTGCACGCGCTCGGCGAGGTCGGGGAGCTCGTTCAGCGCGAAGATGCCACGGTGCGTGCGCGGCACCAGGCCGTAGTGGATCGTGAGCTCGTCCGAGAGATAGCGCCCCTCAGCGACCTTGATGGGGTCGACCTCGCCGATGAGGTCCGCGATCGAGATGTCGGGGGTCGCGAGCTTCTCGCTGTAGCGTTGGTCACGCATCAGCCAGGCGAGCTCGACCGAATCGCCGTCGTTCGCCACACGGTATTTGCATGCGGCGCAGATCGGCTTGAAGGGATCGTCGTTGATCTCGCAGCCGGCGATGGCCGGCGCGACAGCGTCGAGCAGCTCCACCAGCTGACGCGCGATGCGGGTCTTCGCCTGCCCGCGCTCGCCCAGGAAGATGATGTCCTGGCCCGACAGGATCGCGTTCTCGATCTGTGGGATCACCGTCGCGTCGTACCCGACGATTCCCTGGAAGAGCGTGCGCTTCTCCGCGAGCGCGGTGATCAGGTTCGAGCGGAGCTCCTGCTTCACCGTGCGGCTTTGATAGCCGGTCTCGCGCAGCGCGCCGATCGTCGTTGGTCGGTCTTTCATTCGACGGGATCTCCTCTGACTTCATTGGGGACGGGCTCGCCGCGATTCGACGCGAGCGCTGCTCGGACCTCGGGAATGGCGCGGCAGCCGCGCCCGAGGAGACCCGTGAGATGCTCGGATCGCCGTTCGAGCTCCTCCGCCAGACCCTCGCGGTCCGCGCTCTGCCGCAGCGAGTGCAGCAGGTCGATCTCCGCGGACTGGTCGTGGTCGTGCGCATCGGCGCGCTCGTCGTGCGTGACGAGCGGGATCGGCGTCACGGTCCCTCCGCGCGGAACGAGCCGATGCACCGAGACCACGCGGCGCGCGTACCCGCCGCCGGTCGTCGCGTAGATGCGCATGACCATGAGCAGGTTCACGCGCGCGAGATCGCGCCGATCGACGCCAAGCTCGCCGACCAGCTGCGCCAGCGCCTCATCACATGAATCGGCGTGCAGCGTCGATGCGAGCGCGTAGCCGCGGCGGAGCGTCTCGAAGACGCGCACCGCCTTCGGGCCCCAGAGGTAGACCGGCAGATGCGACGAGAGCTCGTTCGCGAGCAGCAGCGTCGCCTCAGGTCGGGTCTGGCCGAGGAAGTCGAAGGTCTCCGCCCAACCGCGGATGAAGATGCGTCGGGTGGCGTTCGGCAGGAAATCGAGGAGCGCCGTCAGCGTCGTCGTCTTGCCGGAATGCGGCTGCTCCGCCGCGATGAGCATCGAGCCGTGCGCCTCGATGGTCATCCCGCACAGCGCCGCGGTCCGCGCGTCCATGTTGCCCGCTTCGAGCAGCTGCGTGATGGACATCGGCACCGGCGGCTCCCAGTTCCAGCCCCACCAGCCGACCGGCATGTCGTAATCGCGCGGTGAAAGCGGACGCTCGACGATGGGATACCGACGCTGCATCGGCGGCGACTCCATTGACCGAGGGTATCACGCTATCCTGCGCATTCCGTGAAAGAAAAGACTCGAAAGAGCGAGCGCGAACCGACTGCGCCGCCCACTGACACGCGTCCCATCGACGACCCCGCGCGACTCGCGGATGAGGCGCGCGCCACCGTCGACAAGAACGCGACGGAGATCCGCAAACAGCACGTTCCCATCGCGACAGAGCCGCCCACGGTCTACCGTCCCTGAGCGATCACCGCTTCGCGACCATCGCGGAGCTGCAGAACGCACTGCGCAAGCGGGTGGTCTCCTCGGTGGAGCTCGCCGAAGAGACATGCGACCGTCTCGCGCGCATTGGTCCGCGCTACAACGCCGTCGCGACGGTCACGCGTGAGCGCGCGCTCGCTGAAGCGAAGCGCGCTGATGCGGCAATCAAGCGTCGCGAGCGGCGACCGCTCCTCGGCATCCCGTATGGCGCCAAGGATCTGCTCGCGGCGAAGGGCGCGCCGACCACCTGGGGCGCGCCGCCGTATCGCGATCAGGTCATCGATCTCGACGCGACCGCGGTAGCGAGGCTGAAGCGCGCCGGCGCGGTGCTCGCCGCGAAGCTCGCGATGGTGGAGCTCGCCGGCGGTGGCGGCTACCGCTACCCGAGCGCGTCACTCCAGGGTCCGGGCCGCAACCCCTGGAACGTCGAGCGCTGGTCCGGTGGATCGTCGAGTGGATCAGGGTCCGCGGTCGGGGCTGGACTCGTCCCGTACGCGCTCGGTTCCGAGACCTCTGGCTCGATCGGCACGCCGTCCGCATACTGCGGCGTGACCGGCCTGCGTCCGACGTACGGACTGGTCAGCCGGCACGGCGCGATGGCACTGTCGTGGACGCTCGACAAGATCGGACCAATGGCGCGCAGCGCCGACGACTGCGCGGTGGTGCTGGAGGCGATCGCCGGACCCGATTCCGCCGATCCGACCTCGTCGGGTCGCCGCTTCAAGCCGCTCGACGCGCGCGCCGCCGCCACGGCGGTGAAGCGCGCTCGCGTGGCGTTCGCGCAGGAGGACATCGACGATCACGCGTCGGCTGAGGCGAAGCGCGCACTCGAGCAGGGCGTGGCGGAGTTCCGTCGCCTCGCGCCAAAGGTCGTGCGCGCCGCGCTGCCGGTGATGCCGTTCGGCCCGCTCGTGTCCACGGTGTACGCGGCCGAAGGCTCGACGATCTTCGCCGAGCTCATCGAGGGCGAACGCTTCGAGGAGCTTGTGGACACGCGTCAGAAGGCCGGCCTTCGCGCGTCACTCGACATCCGTGCCCGCGACTACCTCCAGGCGCTGCGCCTGCGGACCGCGGTCTCCGCCGCGTTCGACGAGATCTTCAAGAACGCCGACGTCATCCTCTCCGTCGGACGCACCATCACCG
>DATEZK010000177.1:0-22376 GCA_035255665.1 Candidatus Limnocylindria bacterium | reverse complement strand
CTCGACATCGATGGAAAAGAGATCGTGCTGCTCGGTGCCGCCGCTGTCCTTGGCGAACACGATGTTCTTGTCCGCACGATCCCAGGCGAATCCCGCGCGTAGCGCGCGCGGCACCTCACCGTGGCTCACCTGCCGCGTCTCCCGCGTCGCGAGGTCCATCACGTGGAGCTCCATGCGGCCGGTCTTGTCCCAGTAGAACGCGACGCGGTCGCCCTTCCACGAAACGACCGGCAGGTAGAACGAAGGGAGCTTGCACAGCTCCTCGAGTGGGATGCGCGGCTGTCGGCGTGTGGCGATGGCCATCGGTGCCCTCCCCTGCGAAATGACGGCGGTCACAGCGAGTGTCGCACAGACGGCGAGCGCGCTTCCTTGTTAGGTGGCCGCTCCAGCACGCTCGCGCCCGACGGCCTTGCGCGCGTCGGCGATCGTGATCTGCCACAGGCACGCGGACCACGCCTGCACGAAGCCAAGCTGGGTGTTGATGCCGAGCATCTGGGCGTTCGTGTTCGCGTTCCCGGTACGGATGAAGAGCGCCTTTGGGCGCTCGTCGAGGATCCGCTTCAGCATCACGGCCTTCATCCATAGGCCCAGCCGATGCCCGCGGTGGGCGTCGATCACCGCGGTCCCCTGCTGCCAGATGACGTGCGAGACCTTCGGGTCGTAGGTGACCTCGGTGAAGCCCGCGCCATCGCCGCTCGCCTCGTGCACGGCGACGAGCAGCCACCACTCGGACCCCGTCTGCTTGAACCACGACTCGCGTTCGCGAATTTGCTCTTCGGTGAGCTTCCAGTCCGCCATCTTCAGATCACCGCGCGGCGCGTCGTTCATCCCGTTCGACGCCTGGATAAACGGCGCGACGAGCTCCGCGGGCACGGTGTCATCGATCCGCTCGAGCCGATAGCCCTTCGGGGAGATCGCCGCCCACTCCTCGACCTTCGCGCGGTCGACCGTCGAGAGGTCGAGCTGGTTCGTCTTCATGTCGAGGCCGGGCTCGGCGCCGATCCGCTTCGCGAACGCGGAACCGGAGGGAACACGGACCGTGGTCTGCGCCATGAGGACCACGTCGTCGCCCTGACCCTCGACCGCGTCCACGAGCCTGCGCAGCAGCGCGCGCCCGACACCTTTCCGGCGGTGCGTCGCCGACACGACGAGCTCGGTCCAGCGCAGGTGTGCGTTCTCAGGCTCATTGAGCGAGCGACTCACCATGCCGTATCCGATCAGCGCCCCTCCGGCGTCACGCGCTCCGAAGAACGCGCGCCACTGGTTGGGCACGTCGGCGCGCAGACGGCGCTCGATCGCCTCGACCGGCGTGAGCGGGTCCTCGGGTGTCCGCTCGCGCTGCTGTGCCTGGTAGAGCAGCGCCGCTTCCCGCAGTTCCGCGGGCGTGCTCTGAAGCGGCTCGAATCCCAGGATGCGATAACCAACAGGGTCGTTCATGACCCGATGAGATTACCGGTGCGGAGGGTCCGCACCATCACACGCGATACGTTCGCGGAGATTAGGCCCCAGCCATCACCGGCTGGAACACGAGGACCGTATGACCGGCCGCCTTCTGACGGAGCACCCTGACCGCCTCGCCAAAACGCTGCCGGAACGCGAGCTCGAGCTGGCGGTCATCCCACGTCGAGGCATCCCACGACATCCCCTCGCTGGACATGAAGCGGAGCACGAATTCGCGGAGGGCGGCGTCAGATACGCCGATACCCAGGTATCGGAACTCGGTGCCGTCAGGCATCTCCCAGGTGACCACTTGCTCCCTAGCGAAAACCTAGGCTTGCGGCACCGGGCGGGCATCCCCCGTACAGGGGAGCGGGGGCGTTGACTTGAGGTTTCACCCGAACGGGCGATGCTTTGCGCGTGCGCGACATGGGCGGTTGGCTTCCAGGCGTAATCCTGATCGCCGTCGGGGTGACGCTGTTCGCCGTTCAGCTTCTGAACCTCGATGGAGACGTCGTCGTCCTGGTGATCGGCCTTGTCTTCGCGATCGCCTTCGCCGCGACCCGCCGCTACACACTGCTGATCCCAGCCGGGATCATGACGGGACTCGGCGCTGGCATCCTGCTCGAGGACTTCGGCGTGATGGGTGAGCCGGTGGTGCTCGGCCTCGGCCTCGGATTCCTCGCAATCTACGCCGGCGACGTTCTCACCAGCGGGGCGCGCGCGCCGGGTCGCTGGTGGCCGCTCATCCCCGGCGCGATCCTCACGATCATCGCCGGCGCCGAGAGCACGTTCGGCCCGGAGGGCGCACGCGTGATCACGCAGGGTTGGCCGCTCATCCTGATCGCCGCCGGAGCGTGGCTACTGCTGCGCGGACGGACCTCGACCTGACAGAGGCCACCGTCGCGCGACTCGTCGGCGAACGTCTGCGGGCCGCGGGTGTTCGCTACGTCACGGGCCATCCCGGCGGTGAGGTCGTCGATCTCATCGAGGGTTTCCGTGAAGCCGGGCTCGAGTTCGTGCTGACGCGTCACGAGACGCCGGCCGCCTTCATGGCCGAAGCGATGGCGAGCGCCAGCGGCATCCCGGGCGTGTGTCTCGCCACGCTCGGACCGGGTGCGACCAATCTCGTGACGGGCGTCGCGCAGGCGTATCTCGATCGGGCGCCGCTCATTGCCTTCACGGGCCAGCTTCCAGACGACCGCGTCGAGGGCACGACGCACCAGAACCTCGATCTTCGGGCGCTCTTCGCACCGATCACGAAATGGCAGGCGCGACTCACGGCGTCGAACGCCGCCGACATCACCGATCGCGCGCTGCGCGACACGCTCAGACCGCGGCACGGTCCGGTCTTCATCGAGGTGCCGAGCGACGTCCCGCGTCAAGCGGCGGCCGACGACGCAGCGCCGCCTCGCGTCACCTCGCGCGGAGCGAAAGTGAGCGCCGCGGTCGATCGCGTCGCGGCGGAACGGGCCGCCGAGCTGCTCCGCGAAAGCAAACGCCCATTGATCCTCGCGGGCCTGGACGCTAACGACAGCGCCGTCGCGGTCTCACTGCGCGCCCTGGCGGAGGACTGGGGCGTCCCGGTGATGGTGAGTCCAAAGGCGAAGGGCGTATTCCGCGAGGACCACCCGCTCTTCCTCGGAACGATCGAGATGCTCGGCACCGCGAAGCTGTACGAATACATCGACGACTGCGACCTCGTGCTCATGACCGGCTTCGACCCCGTCGAGTTCGATCGCGACTGGCGCGCCGCGGCGAAGGTGATCCACATCGGGCCGCTGCCGAACGAGGATCGGCAGTACGACAGCGCGGTCGAGGTGGTCGGTCCACTGCGCGAGGGCATCGACCTCATCCGCGCGGCCGCGGGCCATCCCGCGCCGTCGCGCTCGCCCAAGGACATCCGCGCGTTCCGCGACTCGTTCCGCGCGTTTGTGAACCCAAAGCGCGATCGGCTCACGTCGCAGCAGGTCCTCGCGGAGCTGCGCGCCGCGCTACCCGAGGACGCGCTGGTGACGTGCGACGTCGGATACAACAAAGCCGTCACCGGGCAATGCCTCCCCATGTACCAACCAAAGACGTTCTTCATGTCGAACGGCTTGTCGTCGATGGGCTACGGGCTCGCGGCCGCGCTGGGGCTGAAGCTGTTGCACCGCGACCGACAGGTCGCGTGCGTCCTGGGCGACGGCGGCTTCGCCATGGTGATGGCCGAGCTCGAGACCGCGGTGCGCGAGAAGCTGGGCGTGACCGTCGTTGTTCTCGCCGACGACGCGCTCTCGCAGATCAAGGCCGGCCAGGAACGCAAGGGCTACCCGGTGACCGGGACCACGTTCGGCAAGCTCGACTACGTGGCACTGGCGAAGGGTTTCGGCATCACGGGCCACGACGTGCGAACGGTGCCGGAGTGCCGCGACGCGCTGAGGGCCGGGTCTTCGAAAAAGCCGACGCTGATCGCGGCCCACGTCGACCCGACGGCGTATCAGCTGGGCTGACGCGTAACCTAGTGACCATGGCTGTTTCCCCTGAGAACTTTCCGGATCCTGCCGCGGATGTCGCCGGTCAGCCCAACGAGGCGGAGCATGTGGCCGTCCTCGCCGGTGGCTGTTTCTGGTGCGTGGAGGCCGTTTACCGCCAGTTGGATGGCGTGAGCTCAGTTACGAATGGCTACGCCGGTGGCACGGCGAGCTCAGCTGATTACCAAACTGTGTCGAGCGGGTCGACGGACCATGCCGAGGCAGTCGAGGTGCGATTCGATCCGGCGAAGATCACCTTCGGACAGATCCTCAAGGTGTTCTTCTCGATAGCGCACGACCCGACGACACGGGATCGGCAGGGTCCCGACGTGGGACGGCAGTACCGTTCGGTCATCTTCTATATGGATGACGAGCAGAAGCGCGTAGCCGCGTCGTACATCAAGCAGCTTGACGCTGCAAAGGTCTTCGATCGGCCCATCGTCACTGAGGTGGTCCCACTCGACCGCTTCTACACAGCTGAGGACTATCACCAGGACTACGCCGCTCGAAACCCTCTACAGCCGTACATCCTGTTCACCGCACGGCCGAAGGTGGACAAGGTTCGCAAGTACTTCAAGGACCGCGTCAAGAGCGGCCGCTAACGGTCGCGGGCATCCGCATAGCGCTACTCGCGCCGCTGTCGGGGCGGAAGCTTCAGCTCCCGCCCCGTCCCTTTGATCCGCTAGTGGAGTGCGAGATATGGCGCGAGGAACGTGCGCACATCCGCGGTGTCGACGCGGGTGTTCACGCTCGTCGCGTAGAGCGCAACGTCGCCCGTCGATACGACCGACACCACGACCGCACCTACGAAGGTCGGCCCGCCCGAGTCGCCGTACCCGGTGCCCGAGTAGCCCTGCGCGAGGTTCTGGTTCAGGTGGATGAAACGCGGATCGAGCGCGTGGAATCCGGAGATCGTCCACTTACGGATGCCGTCGAACGGAAAGGTCGGTCCGACCTTCTTCACGACGACCTGCTCCGAGCTGCCGTATCCGACATTCAGGAACGGCGTGGTCTCGATCGTCCCTGCATCGCGCAGCCCGTTCAGGAAACCGACAGGGGCGATCGTCGCCGGAGCGATCCCGCTCACCGGCTCGTCGAGCAGGATCAGCGAGACATCCGACTGGTAGGGGGCCTTGTAGGCGGGGTTGTGCACCACCGTCCCGCGATATGGAGTGGTCATGATGCTGTGATCAGCGTTGGTCCCGAAGTTGGGGTCGAACGTCACATACGTCTTCGTGAAGCCTTGCGACAGCGCGAATGCCGTGCAGTGGCTCGCTGTGACGAACACGCGCGGCGTCACGAGCGTGCCAGAGCAGATGATCCGCAAGCTGCCATCCGACAGGCGCGGCAGAAGGAACGCCCCGACGTTGGGATGGCCGTTGCCGTCGGGCTGCGCATCGCCGGTCTGCGCGCTTGCGCTGCTCCCCGACGTGAGCAAGACGGACGCGACGATCGCGATGATCGCGATGAGCTTCTTCACACGAGTCCTCCCCCTTCGCTTAGGCGACGCGATTCTAGTGAGGGCCGCACGGTCACTTGGTCGCACGGCTCCGCGCACTTCATGTAACGGATCACGGCGATAGGACTAGGACGATCCGCGAACATGACCCCCCTTCCGATAGGTGTTCTCGGACTGCTCCACGAGTCACGCTGCGTCCATGAAGACACCAGGCACGCGCACAACGGGCGACGCGAGTGCGCGTTCCGACAACGTGAGGAAGGGTTGGCCGTGCGTCGTCGCGTGCGTCGCCGTCTTCGTCGCGATCGTTCTGGCTACCTCTAGTTCCCCGGCGTCGTCGCGAACAAGCGAGCCCCCGTATGGTCTATCGCAAGACGACCGAGCACCGCTTTCCCTCCCTATATCCAACGTATCCAACGATCCACTCGAGTGCACCGACCCCCTGCGGGTCCCGCTGCTCGAGAACATCCTCGTCTCCAAGTGGTCTCCCGATTCGAACATGCTCGCGGTCACGCGCGTCGTCACCATTCCTTCGTACAAGACGATCACTGGGTACGAGGAGGACCCGGTGATGAGCGTCGTCGACATCCGCAGCGGTCAGGTCCGCGAGCTCGGCCAGGGCAACCGGCCTGAGTGGTCGGGGTCGGGTACCTTCCTCTCGTTCTGGAGGGACGACGGCTACCTGCACGTCCTTCAGGGCGACAAGAGGGTGGGCCACATCGAGGTGTCGCACCCCGACGTTCGCTGGGTCGGCGATGTCCTCCATTACTGGTACGCGGAAGAGATCCGCACCTGGGACCGCGGCGTGACCCGAACGGAGTCGCGCGTGGCGAATGACCTCGTGCCGCGCTACCCGAGAGACAACGCGTTCTTCAGCGCCGACGGAGAGCGCTTCACGATCACGCGCCACGCGACCGATGGCACGACGGAGCGATACATCGGTGTGACCGCGACCGGCGAGACGGCCACGCTGGACAACTCCGACATCACATACACCGAGTGGTCGCCGCGAGGGCAGACCCTTCTCATGCGTTCGCAGGACCAGATCGCATTGCGCGAGCGCGACGGAACGGTGAAGAGCGCCCTCCTCGCGAGCCTGCCCGGTCCGGTGCACGGCTGGTCATCGGACGGGCGGCTGCTGCTGGGCAGCCTCTCGCCGAACGAGCCCGCTGGTGCGAAGTTCGACCGCTTCGCGGTCTGGGACGGAGCTGAGGTCGGCTCCTTCGCGACGCTGCCGAATGTCTTCGGCGCGCGCACCTTCAGCCCCGACGGCCGCTACTTCACGGGCGTGAGCCGGACGGGTCTGCACGGCACGCAGCTCGAGCTCTATCGCTGCGGCACCGGCGTCCCGGTCCAGCCGACGCGCGCGGACACAACGTCGCGCTCGCGAGCGCAGTTCATCGAGACCGATGGACAACGGTTCGTGCGGCCGGCTGCCGGGATGATCGTCCAGTTCGTACAGGGCCGGCATACCGGCGTCGACGTCTCCGCACCCTTCGGCTCTTTGCTCTTCGCCTCTGACGATGGGATCGTCAATGCGGTCGGATGGGTCCCAGTCGGAGGACGTCGCGTCTGCGTGATGCACGCTGACAGCCTCGAAAGCTGTGGCTACCACACGTCCCTTTCACTCGTCGCCATCGGCGACACAGTGGTGCGCGGTCAGGCGATCGCGCTCGTCGGCATGACCGGCCAGACCAGCGGTCCCCACGTGCACTGGGAAGTCAGGCAGAACGGACGGTTCCTCGACCCACTCGCCCAGTGACCCGGCGCAGTCCTCGAGTCGTGGCTAGGGCTTGGTGAGGACGATGGCGTTCGGCAGTAGCCGCCCGGGTCCGACCCGATACGAGCCGCCGAGATACATCGCCGATGTGCCGCCGCCGTCCAGGTTGATCGCGTCGCGCGCGCCGAGCGCCTGCAGCACATAGGCGGACTCGGTCACCGTCACGTTCGACATGATGGCCAGGTACACGTATGTGCCATCCACGCCGATCGAGCCCTTCGTCCCCTTCGCGAGCTGCACCGCGGTCTGCTCGTATTCGGAGTCGACGACCGCTCCGTTCTGCAACAGCATCGGGAACATCGTGATGCCCGCGGTGATCGGCGCGTTCACAAGCGACGCGTTCTGTCCGTAGACGTAGCTGCGGCGGTAAGCGCTCGTCACGCTTCCGTTGAAGGTGAGCAACGCGTTCTGCCCGATGAGCGCCGGACGATTGATCCATCGGCGCAGGTTGCTGTTGTAGACCGCGTAGTCGTATGAGTTGATCTTGCTCGCGCACGCGGGATAGTCGGGCGGACAGAGATACGTGCCGTTCATCCCGGCATACGCGCTGTTCTCCGCGACGTATTGCGCGAGCGGCTTCGCCGGACAGTCGCGGGAGCAGTCCGTGCTGTTGGCCGTGAGGGTGCGGACCGTCACTTCCGACAGACGCTCCTTGATCAAGTGCACGTTGAATGTGCCACGCGGTGTGGGCACGCTCAGATTGCTGTAACCCGTCGGGCTGTAGACCGCACCGCTCTGAGGCGGCGCGCTGCCGTCGGGATTGAGAACAGTGACGAGCCAGAAGACGCCGAAGTCCTCGAGCCACGTCGCTCCTTCGATGAGCGGACGCAGATAGAGGCGGTAGTAACCCGGCGTCATCGGCGCCTGGATCGTGAACTGGAACCACGCGACCTGACCCGGACCGACGTACGGCGCCGGCTGTATCGCGATCCGGTTGTACTGCGGCCAGCCGGTGTTGAGCGATCCCGCGGTGCCGTCGCCGCCCAGCGGACTCATACGATCCTGGCCCGGCTCGGGACCCCATGTGCCGAGGTACGCGACCTCGCCCATGACTCCCCTCACCCATCCGCGCGATCCGCTGTTGAAGAACGCGACGGTCGCGGTGGATCGCCCGCCGGGGCACAGCGTCGGATAGCCGCTCTGTCCGTACCAGCGCGCGTGAAAACCGGGAATGCCCGACGAGAGATTCGTCGGTGCCGGGATGCCCGGACCGGTGCTCGCGACGCACGCGGCGTTCGCCGGCCGCGCAGGCTGGCCAAGAACGAGCGTGCTCACCACGAGCAGCACTCCTGCGACACGCGCGAACATCTGGAGACCCACCATCTGGCCTAACGAGTCGTTGGGCGTCCCCAGTACGTTTTGCGCGCCGCGGTGTCAGCGGATGCCGGTTTGAAACTCGCGGAGCGTGCGACCCGTCCTGGTGACCGCCGCCGCGACATCGCGTCCCACCCAGCGGTAGTGCCAGGGTTCGTAGTCGTAACACGTCACGGTGCTGCCGCCCGCGGGATACGTCATCACGAATCCGAACTCGGCGGCGTGCTGTGCGAGCCAACCGCCGGTCGGCGTCGCGGCCCAGTCTGTGTACTCCCACGGCGCGGCCGAGCCGTCGCCGAAATCGAGCGTGGTGCCGAGCTGATGCTCGGAATGACCGGGACGCGCGCTCGTGCGCAGCGCCTGGTCATATCCGCCGACGCCGACCCAGTAATTGAACGTGAGCTCCTGCTGCGTGTACGAGCGGTACGCGGAGACGATGACCAGCGAGTGTCCTGCCGCGCGCGCCGCGGCACGCAGCGCAGCCAGATCTGGATAGACGATCGCACGCACCACCGCACGTGCGTCATCCGCGAGGAGGGCCTCGTAGCCTGCCTTCCCTCTCACGAGCTGAAGATCCGCCGCGCTCACACCCGGCTCGGGAATGATCACGCGCGTCGCTCGACCGGCTGCTGCGCCGTCGAGAGCCGACACCAGGTCCGGGGGTTCGTACGCGCGCGTGAGCGCGTATGTCCAATCCAGCACGGTCGCATGCGGGCGCGCGTAGTCACGCTCCGGTGTGAGCACGTCGTCGACCGCGCAGTAGGGGGCGCGCCCAGGCGATGTTGGGGTCGGGCTCGCGGGAACGGTCGTCGGTGCGGCGGTCGCGGTGGGCGACGGCGATGCAGTGCCGGCCGGCGATGGGCTCGGTGTTGGCGTCGGCGTCGTGCTCGGACTCGCCGAAGGGGCGGTGATCGTTGGGAATGGCGTCGACGTCGAGGACGCTGGCGGCGCTGCGCACGCCAGCGCGAATGCGGCCACGGCGATGCGTAGAGGAGCTGAGACGGCGCGCAGAGTCTTATGTTCGCCGACCGCGATGCGACGCGTTAGCGGACGGTGATCTCCGTGTAGAGGCCGAGGTCGTCCATCCACGCGCCGCCATCGACGACGCCGCGCAGCGCGAGGCGGTACGTCCCCGGGAGCTTGCCTTTCACCGCGAAGGTGAACGTGGCGGTCGCGCCCGGTGGGACGATGTCCTCGGCCTGCGCGGCAGGACGGTCCGGCGCGACCCACCCGTCGCCGAGGAACGCCAGCTTCGCATCGTTGCCCACGACGCCGAGGCGCGCCTCCTGCGCCGTTCCTTTTCGCCATGCCGTCGCGCCGGTGTTACGTAACACGATGGACACGGCGCCCACATCGTCCGCCGCGATGTCCGGGTACGGTGTCTGAGAGACGAATGCCGCGCGGACGGTCGAGGCGTTCGGTGGCGCGCAGAGGCTCACGAGCCACATGAAGTGCGGCCAGTTCCAGGTCGGACCCGGGTCGGTGTGTGTCGCGCCGGGGACCTCGTTGTGACCGATGACGTGCGCCCGATCGAGCGGGAATCCCCATCGCGCCGCTGCCCTGCATGTGACAGCGGCTGCCGCGAGGTACTGCTCCTGACGGAAGAACGGGTTCGTGCGCGTGTTGAGCTCGAGTTCGATGCCGATCGAGTTGAGGTTGTACCAGAGGTGCCCCGAGTGCCAGGCGGTGTGCTCCTCACCGACGACATACGCGATGTGCCCATCGCCGCGTACCACGTAATGAGCGCTGACGTCGGACGCGCGCGTGTTGAAGGCGCGGAGCGTCTGCTGGTAGGTGATGACCGTGTAATGGATCACGACGGCCTGCGGGACGCCACCGCGTCGGCCCCACCAGTGATTGGTCGTCGGCAGCATCAGCCACTCGGGCTGCGGTTCGTAGGGAAAGCGGGCGGAGGGGGCGCGGGCGGGCGGCGCGGCGCGTGGCGTCTCCACCGTTGTCGCCGCGAGATCCACGTACGGCGCGGCGCTTCCCGTGGCGGCGATCGCCGGCTGCATGCGCACCGCGCCCGCGACAACGCAAACGGCAGCAAGCACCGTTACACCGACGAGCAGTAGCGAGACCCACCCACGCATCCATCGGCGGAACGCGGGTGGCCGACAGACGTTGCGTTCGACTGGCGGTGCGGCAGGCAAACTGGCGCGGACTTGCGCCGCGGCGTAATGGAAAGGACCCGCCGTCGCTGGCGGGTCCTCCAACCGGGTCGGTTGCGTGACGGTGCTAGTAGGTCTTCTTGGTCGTGGTCTCCTGTTCGAAGCGGTCGCCCTTCACCGGGCGGTCTCCGCGCGTCTCGAAGTCGTAGCCACGACGGCGACGAATGATGTCGCTCGCGTCGTTGTAACGGTCCTCGGCGCGCACCGTCATCAGGGTGCGGCCCTGGCTGAACTCGTCGTTGTAGTACTTCGCCTCGTCCTCGGGGATGCCGAGGCCCATCAGCGCGCCGGTGATCCCGCCGGCAACGCCACCAGCCACGGCGCCTGTCGCGGCGCCAGCGAGCGCGGTCGCGAGCAGTCCGCCGGAAACCACCGGGCCGATGCCCGGGATCAGAAGAGCGGCGCCCGCGCCGATGAGCCCGCCGAGCACGACGCCCGTGCCCGCGCCGGATGCGGCCATCTCAGCGGACTTGTTGCCCTCCTGGTGCGTCTTGCCCTTGTCATCGCGCCAGGCGTAGCCGATCTGGTCGTCCTTGAAGCCCTTCTCGCGAAGGTCGCGCGCGGCGAGCTCGGCGTCGTTACGTTCGTCGAACACGCCGACGTAGTGCTTGCGCTTCATGGTGTGGTCAGGTGTATGCGTCATGTTTTTCCTCCTGTTTTTGTCCTTGTGCATCAGCAAGCAGATTCGAGGCCGCTTCGGTGTCAGCGAGTTCGGGCTCACTTGCTGTTACTGGCGTGCGAGGAGGAGTCACGCGAGCGCCCTATTGAGCGCCGGTCTGGCACGCTGAACTTAGAGTGCGCGACGTGGACCCCGCCGCAAGCGATCTCATCGAGCGCAGCGATCGGCTTGCCGATCTCGCGGAGCAGCGGCTTGCACTCGCGCCGGCGAATCCGGCTGCACAGGAGCGCGCGCGGCAGCTTCGCGACCACCTCGAAGGATTCGTGCGACCGCGCGCCGCCGACCTCGACGCGCCGCTGCTCGTGCTGCTCCTCGGCCCGACAGGCGCGGGAAAGTCTTCACTGATCAACACGATCGCCGGCGCCGAGGTGAGCCGCGCCGGCGTGCTCCGGCCCACGACGCGCGAGGCGATCCTTTACGCGAGCGAGAGCGACGCGAAGAAGATCCTGTCCGGCGCCAGGCTGCGGCTCGCCTCCACCGACCGCATCGTCCACGCGGTCGCTCCGGACACATCCACCGGTGTCGCGGTCATCGATGCCCCGGACATCGACTCCGTCGAGCGCGACAATCGCGAGCTCGCGGATCTGCTCCTCGAGGCCTGCGATCTGTGCGTCTTCGTCACGACAGCGACGCGCTACGCCGACCTGGTGCCGTGGCAGGTCCTGCATCGCGCGCAGGAACGCGGACTTCCGCTGGTGGTGCTGCTGAACCGAGTTCCGACCGATGAACGCGACCGCGACGTCGTCTTGGCGGATGCGCGCCGCCTCCTTGCGGAGGCCGGCATGCGCGAAGAGGACGACACGCTGGATCTGATGGCCGTCACGGAGGGCGACGTCGACCCGCGCGTGAACGGCCTTGCGCGCGACAGAGTCCGGCCGCTACTCGACCGCATCGAGCAGCTCGCGTCGGAGAAGGATGAGCGAAGGGCCGTCGCCGTGGATTCGCTCGCCGGAGCTGTTCGCGGACTCGCGCCCCTGGTGCACAACGTCGCCGACGATCTCGAGCACGAAGCGATCGACGCCGAGGCGCTCCGACGCATCGCCGAAACGTCGTATGCGGAGGAGCTCGCCGTGCTATCGCGCTCGCTGCGCAGCGGCGTGCTCCTGCGCGGCGAGGTCCTTCGCCAATGGCACGACTTCGTCGGCGCCGATCAGATCACACGCTTCGTCTCATCCGGGCTGGGCAGGCTGCGCGGCCTGCTGATGACCGCGTTCCGCGGCTCGCCCACCGCACCAGTGGCAATGGTCGAGGAGGAGGTTGCGAGCACGCTCGAAGCCCTCGCGCTCCGACACGCGAGCGACGCGGCGCGCCGTACCGCGACCGCATGGTCGGATCGCTCGGACGCCGCGGCGCTCATCGACCGCGATCCAACGCTGTGGTCCGCATCAGACGGATTCGCGCCAGCGATACGCGAAGGGCTCGCGGCGTGGATGCGCGCCACCATCGACGATG
Source organism: Candidatus Limnocylindria bacterium (assembly GCA_035255665.1). Taxonomy (GTDB): domain Bacteria; phylum Chloroflexota; class Limnocylindria; order P2-11E; family P2-11E; genus CF-39. Next base: position 9,571 of record DATEZK010000177.1, on the reverse strand, counting down.
TGCGCACAGGCGGCGGGCGGAAGAAGGCTGTCGCGCAGGTCGCCGCGCTCGGGGTGAACGTCGTCGGCGTCGCGGTGATGCTCGGCGTCTTCGTCCACACCGCGGGGATCACCGGCGCGGAGGTCGGGATCGCTGCCGGCACGGCGTTCCTGAACCAGAAGCTGCTCGAGGCGCTGTTCGGCGAGCGGGCGATGGAGCAGCTCATCGAGCAAGCGCGTCTCCGGCTGGACGCGCTTTTGACGACGCTCTTCGCGAAGGAGCGCGAGCGATTCGATGCGCTCGCCACGACGCCGGCGACACTGCGCGACCTCGCCGCACAGCTGCGCGCCGCCGTCACGGACCTTCGCGCGTGAACCTTCAGGGCTGCCTCACCCACCTGGACGAAGCGATAGCGGCCGCCTCTGTCCTCGGCCTCGACGCGACGGCGGCAACGAGCGTGCGAGAGACGGCTCGGACCCGTCTTGGATTCCCGAGCGACGCCTACGTGCTCGCGCTTGCCGGCGGGACCGGTGTCGGCAAATCCACTCTCCTCAACGCGATCGCCGGACAGCAGGTCAGCGCGGCAAGCTCGAAACGCCCGACCACCGCCGAACCGGTCGCATGGGTGCCGGCCGATCGGCGGCGCGACCTCTCCGCTCTGCTCACCTGGCTTGGCGTGACGGAGGTACGCGAACATCGGGCAACGAGCCTCGGCTCGCTCGCCGTCGTCGATCTGCCGGATTTCGACTCGATCGCGCCCGAGCACCGCGCGCGCGTCGATGAGCTCCTGCCGCGCGTCGACGCCGTCGCATGGGTCGTCGATCCCGAGAAGTACAAGGACGAGATCATGCACGGCGGATATCTGCGCACGTTCGGTCCGCGGCTGCGGCAGCAGCTCGTCGTGCTCAATCGGAGTGACCTGCTGACACCTGAGGACAGGACACGCGTGAGCGACGACATGCGCGCGCAGCTTCGCCGCGAGGGTTTGGGCGACATCGACATCGCGATCACGCGCGCGCGCGAGGGTACGGAGGGCGTGGCGGAGTTCCGCGGCTGGCTCGATTCCGGTGTCGAGGCGAAGCGCGTGATCGCTTCGCGCATCGCGGCGGAGGGACAGGACGCGGTGCGCGAGCTCGCCGCGCGCGCGGGCGTCGCCGATGGCGAGGTCACGCCGCTCATCGACCCCCAGCGACGCGAGCGCGCGCTGGCCGCCGTCACGCGCGGCGTGCTCGCTCTCGTCGACATCCCAGGTCTCGAGCGTCAGGCTGTCGCCGCGACGCGGCTCGCCGCGCGTCCGCGTGGCGCTGGGCCGTTCGGTCACGTGACGAGCGCGATCTACCGACTTAGCGGGCGCGCCCGCGCGTCGGCGAGTCCCGCCGCATACCTTCGAAACTGGCAGCAGCGGGGCTCGCTCGCGCCCGCGGTCGAGCCGCTGCGCGAGCTCATCGCGGCGACGCTCCCCACGGTGCCCGCGAGCGTCCGCGGAGCCCTGGCTACCTTGAGCACGCCCGCGGTCGTCGAGCAGCGGCTTGCGGACACGGTCGATCGTTCGCTGTCGACGGAGGCGACCGAGTTCCGCGTACCGACCAGCTGGATCTGGTCGGTCATCGGTCTGGGGAATTACCTGGTCACGGCGGTCCTCATCTTCTGCGCGCTCTGGTTCGGCGCCCTGTTCCTGATCGACAACGCGCCGGTCGGCTCTGTCGAGGTGCCCTATCTCGGCGCGATGCCGACGCCCGTGGTGCTGCTCGCGGCGACGCTCGTCATCGGATTCCTGCTCGCGCAGGCGCTGCGCCTCCACGCGGGCTGGCTGGGGCGTCGGTGGGCGCGACGGATCCGCGACCGGACCACGCGCGAAGTGCGCGAGCGCATCGACGACAGCCTCCTGCTGCCTATTGAGCGCTTCGACTCCGCGCGCGAGCAGCTCGCCAGCGCCGCCCGCGGGTCGGCCGTCGACTGCGTGTCCGCCGCCACATAACCGGCGTTGCGTGGCTCACCCGTGGCAGGTGGGCGGGCGCACGACTGGAGCGCGAGCACGGCCATACACCGTGACACGCGAGCCACCGCGCAAAGACGCGGGCCGGTCCCGGGCCGGACAGGCTCTCGAAAGAGGACAGGGCAAAATGCGCAAGTCACTTCTCGCGTCAGCTCTCGGTCTCGTGCTCACGCTCGCATTCACCACCAGCGCGCTCGCGGCGCCAGCGACACAGACGATCAGCATCAACTTCAGCTACGTGAACTTCAGCAGCATCCTCGGCGGCGCGATCAGCGGCAGCGCGTCCGTCTCGGGAGATGTCTCCGATGCCGGCCTCGGCGGTCTGCGCGGCGACGTCAACCTCCCGCTTCGAGACACACGGCTGTCGATCGACCCCACCGGCACGCTCGCGCTTCATGGCGAACAGCTCAACGTGCAGTGGAACCGCGTGACCTGCGACCAGTTCGGCTGCTTCTACGAGTACGGCTTCTCGACCTTCGAGCGCCAGTTCGGCGCCGGCCCCGTCGAGATCCGCCTCGGCCAGCTCCGTGGCACCGGAACGCTGTCACTCGCGACGAACTCGGCGTGCGTCGCGTCGTGCCCGCCGCCCGGTGCGTACTGGTACGCACCGACCGGATACGTGAACCTCAGCGGCGCCGTGATCGGTCATGGCGACGCGGGGAACGTCCAGATGGGCGGCCCCGCCCCGACGATCAACTAGCGATACCCACGCCCCTCTCACGCATCGCCCCGGGATCAAACCCGGGGCGATGCCATTTCATGAGACCGGTTGAAGACGCCCCAGACCAGGCTCAGCACACCGATGCCCGCCACGAAGTAGAGGGCCGTCGCTTCGCCGACGAAGACGCCGATCGCAGCGGCGATCGACACGGCGAACAGCGCGAAGCCGGCGATGAACTGCACCACCGTCACTTTGCGGTCGTACCCGAGCCCCGTCGCACGCAATCCGCTGCATGCCGCGGCCGCGAAGGGCAAAGTCGCGGCCAGGATCACGCCAAGCAGTTCGAGGCCGAACGCCGAGAGGCTCTGCGGCACGAGAGCGAGGAAGCCGATCGCGAGCGAGACGACGTAGCCGAGAAAGACGGACCGCGCGACGGCACGCAGCTCGGCGCTTCGGCTCGCCCTCAGCACCCGCACGAATCGAGGACGCTACCTCTGGATCAGGCCGCCTCGAGAGAGATCCACTCGTGGCGCGTCGAAGAGACCCACGGGAGACCACGCCAACGTTCCGGCGGCAGCGCGGCGTTTCCACGACTGCGCACGCAGCGTCGAAGGACGAGGTCGAGGTCCGCGAGCGTCACGCGACCACGCTTCCCCTCCCAGACCGAGCGGAGCGCAAGGATCGCGTCGAGGGCATCGTTCGTTTTCATCCACATGACCTTGCGCGCGGGCGCAGGTCGTCGACCCCGCCGAACGGGGGAGCTGCTGTTTCGAGTGCGTGTCGGAACATGCGAGTTAGCAAGGCACGCCGTGTGCCAGATCGGCTTTTGCTATCGCGCGATCAGATTCGGTCGCGGAAGGAGGATGCCCGCCGCAGCGGTCGGCGGCTTCCACCTGCGCCAAGGGCGTCGGCGATCCCAGCAAGGCCACGTAGCGTGTTCGCGGCGACGTGATCGTCCGTCTGCGCCGCGAGCGCGCGCGCGCCCGCGCTCTCTGCGGAGTAGCCGAGCGTGCCGGCGAGCGGGTCAAGCCAGATAAGACGGAATGACGCGCGCTGCAGGCGCTCGGCTTCGGACAGGAGGACGCGGGCATCGCCCTGCTCCCAGCCATCAGTGATGAGCAGGACGATGGCGCCGCGGCCGAGCACGCGGCGCGACCAGACCCGGTTGAACACGCTGAGGCTCTCCGCGATGCGCGTTCCGCCGGACCAGTCGCGGACCTCGGTCGCGATGTGCGAGAGTGCTGCGTCGGCGCTCCGGGATCGGAGGCGGCGCGTGATGCGGGTGAGTCGCGTGCCGAGCGTGAACACCTCAACGCGACCCCACGTGCGCGTGAACGCGTGCGTCATGTGCAGCATGAGCCGGACGTACGGCTCCATCGATCCGGAAACGTCGCAGATGACAACGAGTGGCCGCGGCTTCGGTCGTGCTCTTCGGCGCTGAAGGAACAGCGGCTCACCGACTGTCCGAAAACTTCGGCGGAGCGTCACGCGAAGGTCGTAGCTCCCACCGCTTCGGCTCGCGCGCCGCCGCCTGCCCTTGCGGAACCCGGGTGACCACGACAGGCGCTCGAGAAACATCGCTGCGGCGGCCCGCTCGGCTGTGGACATCTTGGCGAAGTCGATCGTTCCAAGCACCTCGATAGAACTCGCGGCGCGATGCGCTTCACGGCGACCGGGCGCATGGGCGTCGTCGGCACGGGCGTCGAGCGGGGACGCAACGGCGCCCCTCGTCTGGAGTGCATGCGGCCGAGTACCGCCGCTGACATGTCGGACGCGACCAAGGAGAACGTCGACGAACACGTCGAAGGTCGCTTCGAAGCGCCGGAGGTCGGCCGGATGCGACACGAGGGTCGCGAATGCCGCCGCGCGCACGTCCTCCTCGCGCCAAATGTCGATCTCCGCGACGGCTGCCAGGAATGCGCGCGCCCGTCCGGCGTCGACCGGCACCTGGGCGCGGCGGAGGAGTCGCGGAAGAACGAGCAAGTTGCGCGCGGTCTGGTCAGCCCGCATTCGCGGCTTCGGCAACGAGCTGCGGCAGCATCTGGGCGCGGACTCGGGTGACATCCTCTTCGTACTTGAGAAGCACGCCGAGCGTCTCGCTCAGGGTCGACTCATCGAGATCCCGCGTGCCGAGGGCTGTCAGCGCCATGGCCCAGTCGAGCGTCTCGGAGACGCCGGGCCGCTTAAAGAGATCGTCACGCCGCAGTGACTGCACGACGGCGACGACGGCTCGGGCGAGACGTTCGGGCACGTCGGGGAGGCGGCGCGCAAGGATGGCGGTCTCGCGATCAGGGGTCGGATAGTCGATCCAGTGGTAAAGGCAGCGACGCTTGAGCGCGTCATGGACCTCGCGCGTGCGGTTCGACGTGATGACCACCGGCGGTGGCGCGGCGGCGCGGAATGTCCCGAGCTCGGGCACCGTCACCTGGAAATCGGAGAGCAGCTCCAATAGGTAGGCCTCGAATTCCTCGTCGGCACGATCGATCTCGTCGATGAGGAGCACGGGCGCCGGTCCTTCGCTCGTGATCGCCTCGAGTAACGGCCGCTTGATGAGGAACCGTTCGCTGTAGATGCGCCCGCGCGCTGCGTCGGCGTGCCCTTCGCTCTCAGCTAAGCGGATCTCGAGGATCTGCCGTGGGTAGTCCCAGTCATACACCGCTGTAGCGACATCGAGACCCTCGTAGCACTGCAGCCGGATGAGCCGGCGTCCGAGCGCGGAGGCGAGGGCCTTGGCGATCTCGGTCTTGCCGACACCAGCTTCTCCCTCGACGAAGAGTGGCTTTCCGAGGCGGAGCGCGAGGTAGAGCGTTACGGCGAGCGCACGATCGGCGACGTACCGCTCGCGAGCGAGCGCCTCCGCGACCTCATCGATCGAGGACCAGGCCACGTCGCTCCCCACGGGCGGATTCTAGGGAGCCTCCAGCCGCTCCTTGAGGCACGCGAACACCTCGCGTGTGGTCTTGTCCGCCGCGGCTTGCATGAAACGAGAGCCGATGTTGGCGATGGCTCCGCTCACGTTCACGTCAGCCCGCCAGCGCAGCGTCGTGCGCCCCTCGCCCGCGTCCGCGAGGTCAACGACGTTCGACATCTCGACGGCGCTTCCACGCGCTCGACCGGTGGCGCGCACTTCAGCGTGCTCCGGTTCGCGAAGATCAGTGAACTCCGCGTCGATCGCGAAGGTCGTCCTGATCGGACCGATCCCCGCCCGAACGGTGACACGGAAGTGCGTCGGATCCACGACCTCGATGTGCTCCACATCCGGCGCGCAGGCAGCGACCCGCGTCGGATCGCTGACGAACGACCACACGCGGTCGCGCGCCGCCCCGACCTCGACGATGCCCTCGAAGTGCATCGTCTGGCGTTGGTCCGCGCCTCGCTACGTGCGGGCGCGCTCGATCGCGCGCTCGAGTGCGCGCCGCGCATACACGGTCACGAGGTGCTTTCTGAATTCCGCGGAGGCAACAAGATCGGACAAAGCGGCCGTGCCCTCACTGGTCTTGCCGACCGCGGTCGCGATCGCATTCGCGTCGCCGCGGGTGCCAATGAGCGCGCGCTCAGCGGCGGTCGAGCGGAATGGAGCCGCCGCGGCACCGGTCACGCCGATCGCCGCGCGCTCGACCGTGCCGTCACCCTTGAGCGCGACGGCCGCGGCCACACCCACGACCGCGAAACCGGACGCGGGATGGGCGAACTTCGCGTAGGCGCTGCCATAGCGGCCCGCCGGCGCCGCGAAGCGGACCTCGATGACGATCTCATTCGGCGCCAGCGCGGTCTCGAACGGTCCTTGGAAGAATTCGCGCGCAGGTATGTCTCGCCGTCCCTTCGGGCCGATGACGCGGACCGTTGCGTCGAAGGCGAGGGTCGGAGCCGGCTCATCGGCTGCGGGGTCGGCGTGCGCCAGGCTGCCGCCGATGGTGCCGCGGGAGCGGACCTGGAGATCGCCGACTGCGGCTGCGGCCTCCGCGAGCGCAGTGAGCGTCTTGGTGATCGCCGCGTGGTCCGCTATCGATCGGTGCGTCGCGAGCGCTCCGACCACGATGGCGCCGTCCTCGCTCCTGATGTCGCGAAGCGCGCGGATGCGTCGCAGATCGACAAGCTGCTTGGGCTCGGCCAGGCCCAGCTTCATGAGCGGGATGAGACTGTGGCCGCCCGCGATGACCTTCGCGTCCGGCGATCGCCCCAGTGATGCGACGGCCTCCTCGATGGTCGCCGGGCTCTCGAAGGTGAATGTCTGCGTGATCATCGTCGTGCCTCCCCCACCTTGCGAATGGCTTGCCAGACCTTCTCCGCGGTCAGTGGCATGTCGATGTGTTTGATGCCGAGCGGAGTGAGCGCGTCGATGACCGCGTTCACGATCGCCGGCGTCGATGCGATCGTTCCGGCCTCGCCGATCCCTTTGACGCCGAGGGGATTCGTCTTCGTGAGAGTGACGGTGTGATCCAGCGCGAATGCGGGCACGTCCGCGGCGGTGGGAACGTGGTATTCCATCATGCTGCCTGACAGAAGCTGGCCGTTGTTGTCATAGACGGCGGTCTCGTACAGCGCCTGCCCGATGCCTTGCGTGATCCCGCCGTGGATCTGTCCTTCGACGATCATGGGGTTGATCTGCCGGCCACAGTCGTCGCAAGCGGAGTACCGGATGATCTCGATCGCCCCGGTCTCCGGATCCACTTCGACCTCGGCGACGTGTGTGCCGAACGGGAAGGTGAAGTTCGGCGGGTCGTAGTACGTGGTGGCCTCGAGACCTGGCTCCATGCCCTCGGGTAGGTTCGACGCGAGATAGGCGGCCATGGAGATCTCGCCGAAGGCCTTCGCCTTCTCGGGCACCCCCTTCACGAAGACCTTGCCTCCCTGGACGACGACGTCCGCGGGAGAGGCCTCCAGCAGATGGGCGCCGATCTGGATGACCTTCTCGCGGATCTTCTGCGCCGCGTTGTGCACGGCAATGCCGCCAACGGCGAGACTGCGGCTGCCGAACGTGCCGACGCCCATGCCGGGCGACTCGAACGTGTCGCCGTGGCGTACCTCGATGTCGTTGGGGGTGACGCCGATCGCATCAGCGGCGATCTGCGCCCACGAGGTCTCGTGACCCTGGCCATGTGGTGAGGTGCCGGTGAAGACCTGCACCGCGCCGGTCGGATGTACGCGGATCCGAGCGCTCTCGTAGCCGCCCCACCCGACACCGAGCGCCGAGTTCGCTTTGGACGGCGCGAGGCCGCAGATCTCGACGTAGCTCGAAAGGCCGATCCCGCGGTACTTGCCTCGAGCTTTCGCTTCGGCGCGCCGCTTCTCGAAGGTCTTGTAGTCCGACATGGCGAGTGCGCGATCGAGCGCGGGAGCGTAGTTGCCGCTGTCATAGGTGATCCCGCTGATCGTGGTGAATGGGAACGCGTCAGGCGGGATGAAATTCTTCCGGCGGAGCTCCGCGGGGTCCATGCCGATCTCATCCGCAAGACGGTCCATCGCGCGTTCGATGGCGAACGTCGCTTCGGGCCGACCGGCGCCGCGGTACGCATCCACCGGCGTGGTGTTCGTGTACGCGCCCCGGACTTCGCAGTCGAACGCCGGGATCCGGTAGGCGCCAGGAATGATGAAGGCGTGAAGGATCGTGGGGATTCCTGGCGCGAACGCCTGCAGATACGCCCCGACGTTAGCGACGGTCCGGATCCTCACGCCGAGGACCGTGCCGTCGCGCTTCGCGGCCAGCTCGACGTCTTCAACGAGGTCGCGGCCGTGGATCGTCGCGAGATACCCTTCGCGACGGTCCTCCGTCCACTTCACTGGACGACCAAGCGTCTTCGCCAGATGCGCGACGAGGAGCTCCTCCGCGTAGACCTGCAGCTTGCTGCCAAAGCCGCCGCCCACCTCGGGCGCGATCACGCGGACCCTGTTCTGCGACAAACCCAGGTTGACCGCGAGGATCAGCTGGACGAAATGCGGGATCTGGGTGCTCGACCAGACCGTCAGCTCGCCGGCTTCGAATTTGGCGACGACGGCGCGTGGCTCCATCGCGTTCGGAATGAGGCGCTGATTGACGATGCGAAGCTTGACGGTCGCTTCGGCATCGCGGAACGCCTGGTCGATATCGCCACCCTTCACGGGATAGGTGAAAACGAGATTCGTTCCCAGCTCCTCGTGGAGGATCGGCGCGCCCGGCTCGAGCGCCTTCGTCGCGTCGACGAGGACGGGGAGGGGCTCGTAGTCGATCGTCACCAGATCGGCCGCGCGCCGCGCGGCTTGACGCGTGTCCGCCACGACAGCCACGATCGCGTCCCCCGCGTAGCGTGCCTTGTCGGTGGCGAGTGGCATGTGCTTCGAGCCGTTCATCCCAGGGACCGCGATGAACACCGGAAGCACGCCGGTCGCCTCCGCGTCCTTGCCAGAGACGACGGCCACGACGCCCGGCTCTTTGCGAGCCGCGGCGGCGTCGATCCGCCGGATGCGCGCATGGGCGTGCGGACTGCGGACCAGCGAGACATAGACCGTCCCGGGTAGGGTCACATCGTCGGTGAAGATGCCGCGACCGATGATGAGCTTGGGATCTTCCTTCCGCGGTGTGCGAGTGCCGACGTAGGTGGTCGGTGTGGCGGCGGTCATCTCTTCACCTCCGCTGGAGCCCTCTCGGGCGTTGCCGCGCCGCGCATCTCGGTCGCCGCCGAGCGGATCGCGTTGACGATGTTGTGGTACCCGGTGCACCGGCAAAGGTTTCCCTTGATCGCGTGCCGGATCTCTTCATCGGTCGGTGCCGCGTTCCGCTCCAGGAGATCGACGGCCGTGATCATCAAACCAGGGGTGCAGAAACCGCACTGCAGTGCGTGCTCGGCGCTGAACGCGCGCTGGATCGGATGGAGCTCGCCATCCTTCGCGAGACCTTCGACGGTCACGATCTCCGCCCCGTCGGCCTGGACGGCCAGAACCGTGCACGACTTCACCGC
>DATEZK010000176.1:0-6651 GCA_035255665.1 Candidatus Limnocylindria bacterium | reverse complement strand
TCGTCGGCTACATCACGCGCGGCCGCGGTGTTACCGTCCATCGCGCCGACTGCACGAACGTGAGGGCCAGCTCTGAGAAGGAACGCCATGTCGAGGTGGAGTGGGAGAGGACGGCGGCACGCACCTATCCGGTCGCGATCCGGATCGAGGGCTGGGACCGCGACGGGTTCCTGCGCGACGTGGCCGCCGTCATCAGCGAGAACCAGGTCGCGCTCATGGCGCTCTCGGCCCTCGCCAATCCCGACAAGACCGCGACGGTGAACGCGACGCTGCAGGTGACGAGCGTCGAACAGCTCTCCCGCGTGCTCGCGAAGCTCGAGGGCGTGCGCGACGTCTTCAGCGTCCATCGCGACGGCCGCTGATTACCTAGACTCGGACGCGATGTCCGAAGCGACCTGGAAACGCCGCTTCCGCGCGCCCGTCGTGATGTTCCCGACGTGGGCGCGTGAGAAACCCGACCGGCTTCTCTATCTATCCAACGCCGGCGGCAAGTTCGAGGTCTACGCATGGGACAGAGCCACCGGCGATCGGCGTCAGGTCACCGACCGCAGCGAGGGCACCGGTTACCGGGTGTCGAGCCGGCTCGATCCAGTGGGCGAGTGGATCTGGTGGTTCGACGACGAGAAGGGCAACGAGCTGGGTCGGTGGGTGCGCGAGCCGTGGCAGAGCGGTCGGCGCGAGACCATCGCTCCGCAGCTCGCTCCGGCCTACAGCGGTCGGATCGCGATCCACAGCGGCAAGGCCGATGGCAGCGGCTTCGCGGTCATCGGACGATCGCGTTCGGACGAGGGGACCAGCGTCTACGTGGTGGGCGATGGCGAGGCGCCGCGCCGTATCTACGCGCACGAGCAGAGCGCATTCATCGACGGCCTCTCGCGCGACGGCACGCTTGTCGCGCTGTTCCACTCGGAGCACGGCGACAGCCGCAACCGCGTGCTCCGGATCATCGACCTGAATGGAAAGTGCATCGCCGAGCTCTCGCACGGCGCGGGTCACGGCCTCTCGCCCTCGGGCGGGTGGTCGCCGGTCGCCGGAGACGCGCGCTACGTCGCGGTGCACGACCGCGAGGATCTCGAGCGGCCGCTCATCTTCGACGCGAAGACGGGAGCGTCGAACGAGATCCGTCTCGATCTCCCGGGCGAGACGTTCGCGGACTGGTATCCCGACGCGCGCTCGCTGCTGATCGGTCACGACCACCGGGGACGCACCGAGCTCTATCGCTACGACCTCGCGAGCGCGAGGCTGGAGCGTCTCGCGACCGAGCCGGGGACGATCTCGACCGCGCGCGTGCGGCCCGACGGCGAGGTCTGGTACATGCTCGATCGCTCGTCCGAGCCCGCCGCGGTCCGCAAAGTCGGCGGTGGCGTCGTGCTCGCCGGAAGCGACGCGCCTCCTGGTGTTGCTTATCGGGACGCGGATGTCGACGGCGTGCATGTGTTCGTCGCGGAGCCACCCGGAAAGGGACCGCACCCCACGTACTTCTTCATCCACGGCGGGCCCGAGGCGGCGGACCGCGACAGCTTCTCGCCGACCGTCCAGGCCTGGGTCGACCACGGCTTCGCCGTCGTCTGCCTCAACTACCGCGGCTCGAGCGGCTACGGCAAGGCCTGGCGCGACGCGATCGTCGGCCGCCCGGGGCTTACGGAGCTCGAGGACATCGCAAAGGTCCACGACTGGGCGGTCGCGACAAAGCTCGCGGACTCCAAGCGGAGCGTGCTCGGCGGCGGCTCGTGGGGCGGCTATCTGACGCTTCTCGGTCTTGGTACGCAGCCCGAGCGGTGGGCGCTCGGCATCGGCATCGTGCCGATCGGCGACTACATCCCGGCGTACGAGGACGAGATGGAGCCGCTCAAGAAGTACGACGCGGCGCTCTTCGGCGGGACCCCAACGGAGGTGCCCGAGCGTTATCGGGTCGCGAATCCGATCACCTACATCGATCGTGTGCGCGTCCCGATGCTGCTGCTCGTTGGCCAGAACGATCCGCGCTGCCCCTCGCGCAGCGTCGACGTCTATCGCGACCGTCTGCGTGAGCTGGGAAAGCCGTTCGAGGAGTACCGGTATGACGCCGGGCACGGCTCTCTCGTCGTCGACGAGCGCATCAAGCAGCTCGCGCTGGAGATCGGCTTCGTCGCGAAGCATCTCGGCACGCCGTCCCCGCAGGCGTGACCGTCTTCGACCCGGAGCGCGGGCGGACCATCGTCGATCCGCCCTGCGACGCGGCGGGCTGCTGGGCCGGCGCGCCCGGCGCCTACAACGACGGTGGGGACACGTACCTCGTCTATCGCTTGCGCGGCCCGCGGCCGAAGCGTGGCTACGAGGTGCGCATCGCCGCGAGTCATGACGGTTCTCGCTACGACACGGTGTGGTCCGCGGACAAAGACCCGTTCGGCGCGGAATCGATCGAGCGCTGCGCGCTCACGCGCGTCGGCGACGGGTGGCGCCTCTACGTGAGCTTCGTACGGCACAACGACCGGCGCTGGCGCATCGGGCTCGTCGAGGCGCAGGCGGTCGACGCGTTCGATCCCGCGGACATGGTCATCGTGCTCGACCCGCTCGATCTCGGCCTCGCAGCGGTGAAGGACCCGTGGTTTCGCCGAGACGGCAACGAGTGGCTGATGTTCGTTTCGTACGGAACGCTTCCGATGACGCAGGGCACTGGTCTGCACGACACCGGGGATGCCCTCTCTACCGGACGCACCATCTCAGCCACGGGATTCGCAACGAGTGGTGACGGCAGGCGGTGGAAATGGCAGGGGCCGGCCCTCTTGCCCAGTGCCTCTGGGTGGGACTCGTTCACCACTCGCCTCAGCACCGCGGTCCCCGACGCTGACGGCTGGCTCGGCCTATATGACGGCAGCGCGTCGCTCGCCGAGAACTATGAAGAGCGGTGCGGTCTCGCACGTAGCTCGGACCTCAGAAAGTGGGAGCGCGTGAGTGTTGATGGCCCGGCGATCGGCACCGCGAGTGGCGCGGGCGGCGTCCGCTACGTCGAGATCACCGAGGCCGGCGACGTCTTCTACGAGTACACGCGTCCGGATGGGGCGCACGAGCTGCGGGTGGGACACACCGACTGATCGTGGATGCCTGCGTGTTCTGCGAGATCGTGGCGGCGAAACGAGCGGCTCACATCGTCCACGAAACCGTGGGCACGATCGCCTTCCTCGATCAATTTCGCCAGCCGACGGACGCCGCGCATGTGCTCGTGATCCCGCGAACGCACGTCGAGAACATCTACGGCGTAAGCGACCCGCTCGGCGCGGAGCTTTTCGCAGCCCACGCGTTGGTCGCGCGCGCCATCAAAGCCGCGTTCGCTCCGGACGGCATTACGACCTGGTCGTCGAATGAGCGCGGTGCGGATCAGGAAGTGCCGCACTTCCACCTGCATGTGTATCCGCGGCGGGTCGGCGTGCCGTTCCCTCCCGCGATCCAGAAACCTGAACCGCCCGTTTCGGACGAGGTGCTCGGAGCGAGCGCGGAGCGCATCCGTCGTGCGATCGACGATGTGCGGGCAGGCTGAACGAGGGACGGGAACCGCTCCGGCGGGCCTGTTGTACGGGAGGCAGACCCAGCGACCGGAGGTGACCCATGCGCCGGATCCTGCTCGCGCTTGCTATCTCGCTCATCTCATTCGCATCTCTCGCGGCGCCGGCCGCGGCCAAGTGCCCGACCTGCCTTGACGGCATCTCGGTGCAGACCCCGGACGGACAGCGTTGGTCAGAAGGCAAGCCCGTGACGCTCGTTGCGTCGGTGCGACGCGGCGAACCGGGTGCGGCGTTCCCCGCGGAGGGCCTCGCCGTGATCATGCAAACCGACCGCGAGCGCACCAAGTGCCTCAACGTCGCGCTCAAGCTCGTGAGTCAATCGGGCGACGGTGCGCTCTACGCCGGCGTCTTCTATCCGTTCCGCGCGGCGATCTACTCGGGCCTCGTGCAGTTCGGTGATTACAAGTTCGACATGACGCTCGACATCAGCACGGTCGCTTCGACCGGCACAGTCGCACCTGCTGCGGCCCAACCCGTAACGCCAACGATCGTCACTCCGACCGTCCCCACGCAGAACCTGCCCGTTGCGGCCCCTGAAGAGGCCGTCAACGAGACACTCAGCTACACGCTCGGCACCGTGCCGTTCATCCTCCTGGCGCTCGGCTTCTGGTCGATCGTCGGGCTTGCTCTGACGGTTCGGCAGGCGCGGGCGCGAGCGGCCTAGATGCGTCGGCTCCTCCTCGGAGCGGTGCTCCTCATCCTCGCCTGCGAAGGAGCGGCGACGCTCCCCGCTCCTTCGCAGAGCGCGGGCACTCCGATTCCGCACATCGACGTCAACGACATGATGGGTGCGTTCCCCGCCGCGACGTTCTTCGTCGTCACGAACGATGGCGTGACCGCGGTCGCACTCCTCAATCACATGACGAAGTACACGATTCCCACCAGCGGTGCGGTCCAAGTGGCGACTGCGGTCGCCCCGCCGCTCACGCCCAGCGCCGGTTGGGTGTACGTCGCGGACGAGATCGCGGAAGGCACACGTCTTCGTTGGATCGACGCCGTGAATGGCCAAGTGCTTGCGACGTGGACCGAGCGTTCACGCAAGCTGGTCGCCACGGGGATCGGCCATGGTGCGCTCGCCGTCGAGCCGACGACCGGTCGCGTTCTCGCGCTGTACTCCACGGACGGCGGTGGGCGAATCGTCGAAGCGTACGACCCACATACCTTGCGTCCCCTGGGCAAACGACTCGAAACGAATTGCGGGGACCGTCTGCTTGCGGCCGCCAATCGTATCGTCGTCCCTTGCTTCGCCGACGGTACGCTCGTCATTACCGACGGCGTCGACCCACGCGTCGTGCAGGCCGGTCTCGGAACACTCATCGCCGCGGCAATGAGTGTCGACGGGACAACACTCGTCGGCCGCCATGACGGAACGCTCGCACAGATCCGACCGGCACAGATCGCGGTCGAGAAGATCGAGGCGTTCCGACCTGCGACTCTCGCTCCGGACGGCATCGCTTCGCCGGAGAGTCAGAGCTTCGCGATCGCTCTGCTCACGTCTGACAGCAGCCTAGGCATCAGCGAGCTCCGCAGCGGTCGGCGGTACATCTCATTCCCGGCCGCCTCGGGGGCAAGTCAGCCGCTGGCGAGCCCACTCGGTGGCCTACTCGCGCAGGGCCAATTCGCCTTCTGGTCCACTGGACGCGAAGCGCGGCATATCGATCTCACGCACGGATTCGCGGAGACGATGACAGTGTTCAACGGGACCCTGGCGCTGCCGGGCGGAGTGGGGCAGTGAGCCGCTAGCGCATCGCCTCGAGCAGCGGATTGACGTCGCGCTCGAACGAGTTCTGCTCGACGAGCGGCGTCTCCTTCAGATCTGGAATGCGACGGAAGACCTCGTCCTCGTACGTCGGCAGGTCGATCTCGTAGTACACGCCGATCGGGATCGGCTCGTCCTCGTAGCTGCGCGCGACGGCGGCGGCCTTCTTGGCGATGATCTCCTGCTTATCTGTCGGGTCCTTCACCTTCCCGTCGAAGCCCTGGTCCTCGAGCTTGTAGAGGCGTGAGCGCTTCTCCGGAAGGTCCGCGCCCTCGTACCACTCCTTGGTGTATAGGTCGTTGTACGTGGGGCACGTCTGCAGCACGTCGACCAGCGCCGCGCCGCGATGATTGATCGCCCGAGCGATGATGCCGGCGGTGTACTTGGGCTCGAGCGCGTATGCGCGCGCGATGAACGTGTAGCCGGACGCGATCGCCATCGCGACGGGGTTGATGCCGTCCTGGATCGACTGCTCGGGCATCGACTTCGTCTTCTTGCCCTTCGCGAGCGTCGGTGAGGCCTGCCCCTTGGTGAGGCCGTAGACATTGTTGTTATGGACGATGTACGCGAAGTCCACGTTGCGGCGGCCAGCGCCGACGAAGTAACCCGCGCCGATCCCGTATCCGTCGCCGTCGCCGCCGAGCGCAAGCACTGTCTGGTTCGTGTTCGCGAGGCGCGCACCGGTCGCGACCGTGAGGACGCGGCCGTGCAGCGTGTGGAACCCATAGGCGTTGATGTAGTGCGGCGTCTTGCCGGAACAGCCGATGCCCGAGAACACCGCGACCTTGTCGGGATCGAGCTGCAGTTGCGCAAGCGCCATCTGGATGCTGGTGAGGATGCCAAAGTCGCCACAGCCGGCGCACCAGTCGTTATGCAGCTCGGACTTGTAGTCCTTGATGGTGAGTTTCGTCGGCGGGATCGGCGTGTTAACGGACATGCGTCACCACCGGCTCGACCTTGCCGCCCGCGTACGCGTTCTCGAGAGCGCGGACCACCTCGTCCTCGCTGAAGGGCCGGCCGTCGTACTTGTTGATGCGGTCCTTGATGAGGATGCCCGTGTGCTCCGTGACGAGCGACGCGAGCTGTCCGGAGAAGTTCTCCTCCATGCTCACGATCCGCTTCGCCTTGCGGAGGATGTTGCCAACGGCTTCGGCGGGGAACGGCTTCATCAGCCGGCACTGGAGGAAGTTGACCTTCTTGCCCTGAGCCTCCAGCACCCTGATTGCGTCAAGGATCGTACCCTTCGTCGAACCCCAGGCGACGACGGTGATCTCCGCGTCCGGGGGACCGTGGAGCGCGTACTGCTGGTCCTGGGGGATGGCCTTCTGCGCCAGTGCGAGCTTGCCCATC
>DATEZK010000175.1:0-2825 GCA_035255665.1 Candidatus Limnocylindria bacterium | reverse complement strand
GTCGAGCGTGCGCGGCGCGTTCGCGATGAGCGACCGTGCCGCGGCCTGAGCGTTCGTGCTGATGCCGGCGTCGCCGGCCTGGATCTCCGCGGCGAGTCCCTCTTCGAACCAGGTCGGCAGTACGGCGCCTTGGCCGACGATCTCGCGTGTGGCGAGATGTGTGAGCTCGTGGGCGAGGAGCGAAGGGAGATCGGCGCCGGCGGCGGCCTCCCAGTTCACTGCAATGGTCAGCGTCTCTGGGTCGAACACTCCGCCGTATGACAAAGCGACGTTCGCCGCGGTCTCGGGCGAATAGCCGAAGAGCTCCAGCGTGCCGCGTGTGAAGCTCGAGCGCGTCGCGAAGACGAGGACCCGCGGCTTGGTCGCGAAGTGGCGGCCGAAGACCATCTCGACGCGACCGATGGCGCTGTCGACGCTCGTGGCGAGGCGGATGATCTCGGAGACCGGCACGCCCGTCTCGACGCGAACGTCGGCGCGCTGCGTGAGGACCGTCGACAGAGGGACGGTGGTCTCGTGGCGCACGCTCGTGCCGACCGGCACGTTCACGCAGAAGTGAGGGACGAGTCCGGTGGTCGGGACGCAGGAGGGGCCGTCATTCGCGCTCGCCTCGCGCTGGTAGACGAGCACCAGGGCTAGGAGTGCGAGGGTGCCGACAGCCGCGATCTTCAGAAGCTTCTTCATCGCTCGTCCTCGTTTCGGTAACCCCGCTAACTCTGTGAGTCCGGAGGCTTTGCGTCCCCGCCTCGCGACGGGTTTGCCGTTTCGCTCGACCCGCCTCGACCTTTCGATCTTGGCCTGCGGTCAATGTAGGTAGGCGGGGGCGCGTGAACGAGGGGGACGTCGGTCCGGGGCGGACACGTCATTGGGACTACTGCACGTGCAGGAGTCGCTACGGACCGAGGCGGTCGGCCTTTCTGTGTGTATTCTCGCCCGGAATGCGACAGGGTCGACCCACGCTCGACTCCTAGACGATGCGCTTGCTGATCACAGGCGCCGCGGGCTTCATCGGTCGTCGCCTGGCCGACGGTGCCCTGCTCGCCGGGCACCAGGTTCAAACCCTTACCCGCCGGGAATGGGATGGTTGGCCGGGCGTGGCGAGCCAGGATCGGTACTTCGGTCGGCTACCGTTCGCGTGGCCGACGGACGCATTTGACGGGGTCGACAGCGTGATCCACTGCGCCGCCGACACCAGCCCCGACATTGGTCGAGCCCACGCTGTGAATGTCCTCGGCACCGTGCGGTTGGCGGAAGCAGCGAAGGCCGCCGGCGCCTCGTTCGTCTTTCTGTCCTCTCAGTCCGCTCACGCGGGGGCGCCGACCGCTTACGGCAAGACCAAATACGAGGCCGAACAAGCGCTGCGAGGTATAGACGGCCTAGCGCTCGTCACTGTCCGGCCTGGCCTGGTCTGCGGCAGTGGCGGTCTCTTTGGACGAGTTACGTCGATGGCCTCGCGTCTCCCGATCGTCCCCGTGTTCAACGCCGGCGCGGTGATCCAGCCCATCCTCGTCGCGGACCTCGTCGATGCACTGCTGCGACTCGCACGCGATGCGCGTGCTGGTGATGCAGCGCCGATCGCTCTCGGCCTCCGCGTTCCCGAGCGACTAGGCAACCTGGTCGACGCGATCGCGGACCACGTGGGTAAGTCGACCGTGCGCATTCCGGATGCACCCTTGCGTGTGGCGGTGTCGATGGTGGAGTCGGTAGGCATCCGTCTGCCACTCCAGAGCGCAAATCTGCGAGTGATGCGCGACGTGGTCGCGCTAGACACGACCGAGGCGATGGATCGCCTGGGTGTGCCGGATCGACCGCTGCGCGACATCGTCCGGTTGGCTCTTTCCGAGGCGCCGCCCGAAGACCCACCACGCGAGCGCCGCGCAAGTCGGTTCGTGTTGGTGGGTGCCGGCCGGATCGGGCTGGTGCACGCCGTCACACTTACTGGCCTACCGGGAGCGGTGTTGTCCGGGGTCGTGGACCGGGATCCAAGGCAGCTGCGGCTTCTCCGCAGCCTTGGAGTTGACGCTCCGGCCGTCAAGACGTTCGAGGTTGCTCTTGACCGAGCCGACGCTGCGGTCATCGCGACGCCGCCGTCGAGTCACCTTCCACTTGCACGGTCCGCGGTCGCACGTGGTCGTGATGTGCTGATCGAAAAGCCGGCCGTCGCGCGCATCAGCGATCTTGACGAGTTCATCCGAGTTGCTCACAGCGCCGGCGACGCTCGCGTATTCGTGGGTTACGTGATGCTGGCGATGCCGCACGTTCGCGACGCACTGTCCCGGCTGCAGCGGGGAGACTATGGCCGGCCGATCGCTTTTACCGGCCTGACGAGCCTCTCACTCGTCGACGCCGCTTCCCCAGGCCGCTGGGAAACAAATCAAGAGATCTCCGGCGGCGGAGTTCTGGCGAACTCAGCTCCACATGTCCTCTCGATGATCTTGGCCGCGTTTGGTCCAAGCTCGTCGACCAGCGCAGAGCTCGTAAGGCTCGTCTCGGCCGCTGTTGAGGACAGTGCCGTCGTGGACTTTGTCTATCCAGAGCTATCCGGAACGCACTACTCGTCCTGGTGTATTCCGGGATACGAGCGCCAGGAAAATCGCCTCTCGATCACTACAGACCGAGGCGAGCTTGTCATCACGACCGCCTTGGCCGCGTTTCAAGCACTCGACGGCGTCACACAGGTGCTGCACCAGCTCGACTACGAAACGGGATTCAACATCGCTCCGGATTATTCGGGCGGCGGCATTGCTTCGGAGCTGACGTCACTCACGCGTGGACGCAGTGGCGCGGCCACATCGGCCGACCAGGCGGCAGAGATAGAGCGGCAGCTC
>DATEZK010000174.1:0-2046 GCA_035255665.1 Candidatus Limnocylindria bacterium | reverse complement strand
CGTTGAAGTCGAGTCCAACGAGGAGCGTGCGATCGCCGTCGACGACCATCTCTCGCTCGTACAAGACGTAGTACCGAGGCTCGTCCAGCCAGACTCGAACGGTCGGCGGCAGGTTCGATGGGGTAAAGCGGGCAGGTGACGAGAGCGACGGCGATGGGACGACGGTCGGTGCGCTCTCGCATGACGACAAGAGAAGCAGCACCGGGAGAAGGCGCGCCGGCAGCCGGAGCCACGTCACTTTGGTAAGTTTCGCTCCAGCCGGTGCCGCGCACATCCGAGTCGTGTCGTCATAAGTCCTATCTTCACGCGCGCGGAAGCGCTCTCTTGCTCCGCCGTGCATCATGCGATTCGTGGCTTCACTCGACGGCAGAATCGCACTCGTCACTGGTGGCGCTCGCGGTATCGGTCGCGCGACGGCGGTGCGGCTCGCACGTGACGGCGCGAAGATCGCGATCAACTACAAGGGAAACGCTGAAGCCGCCGCCGACGCGAAGCGTCTTGTGGAGGAGGCCGGCTCAACCGCGGCATTGATTCAGGGAGACGTCTCCGTTGATGCCGATGCCGAGCGCGTCGTGAAGGAAGCGCTCGCGTTCGGCGAGGGCAAGCTCGACATCCTCGTGAACAACGCGGGCATCACGCGCGACAACCTCCTCATCCGCATGAGCGCCGAGGAGTGGGACGCGGTGCTCGACCTGAACCTTCGCGGCGCGTTCCTCGTCACGAAGGCCGCGATGCGCCCGATGATGAAGCAGCGCGGCGGCCGCGTCGTGAACATCTCGTCGGTGTCCGGCATCGCGGGAAATGCCGGTCAAGCGAACTACTCCGCGGCGAAGGCCGGCCTTATCGGGTTCACGAAGACGGTCGCGCGCGAGATGGCCAGCCGCAACATCACCTGCAATGCGGTCGCGCCAGGCTTCGTGCCGACGGACCTCACCAACGCGCTGCTCAAGCAGATGGAAGAGACGATCCTCAAGCAGATCCCGCTCGGGCGATTCGGGACGGTCGAGGATGTGGCCGGGGCTATCGCCTTCCTCGTCTCGGATGAGGCCGCATACATCACCGGGCAGGTGATCGTCGTCGACGGCGGGATGGTGACGTAAAGCGCGACGGCTGCGCACTTCCCGCCTAGGATTTCGCCATGTCCCCTCCACGCCTTGCGCTGGTCGCGGGTGTCGCCATCTTCGTCTTCGTCCTCGATCGCATCACCAAGATGTGGGTCGAGGAGAACATCCCGCTGCACGAGGGGCGGCAGGTCGTCGGCGAGTACGTGCGCATCGTGCACACGCAGAACACCGGCGCCGCCTTCGGCCTCCTGCCCGAGCGCACGACACTCCTCTCGGTCCTATCGGTCCTCGCCGTCCTCGCGATCGTCTATTACTACCGCCAGTTCGCGAACTCATCTCCGCTGGTCACGGCGACGCTCGGTATGCAGCTCGGAGGCGCGTTCGGGAATCTCCTCGACCGTGTGGCGAAGGGCTACGTCGTGGACTTCGTGGACGTCGGTGTCCCGAACGGCGTCCGCTTCTGGGCCTTCAACGTCGCGGACTCGTCGATCGTGCTCGGCATCCTTTTCGTCACCCTGCTGCTCTGGCAGGAGGAGCGGAAGAGACCCGCGCGGACGGCATGACGGACACGATCACGCTGCGCGTCGACGCCGGTGGGCAGCGCGTCGACAAGTTCCTCGCGGAGCACAGCCTTCTCTCACGCAGCGCGATCCAGCGACTCGCGCGGGACGGGCACGTCCGCGTCGACGGCGCTCCGGTCGAGCCCGCGTACAAGGTGCGCGAGGGACAAGAGCTCGTCGTGGATGTGCCTGAAGCGGAGCCCGATGTGCTGCTGCGCGCGGAGGACATCGCGATCGATGTCCTGTACGAGGACGAGGACGTCGTGGTCGTGAACAAATGGGGAACGCCGCCGGCAGCACGACCGGCTCCTCGCCCGAGGTGTCGTAGGTCGGGCGAAAGGCGACGGTGTCCTCGTCGATGCCCTCGAGCAGCGCCTGCGCCACCTCGGTGAGGCGGCTTTCGGTGTAGCGCATGGCGGCCG
>DATEZK010000173.1:0-2268 GCA_035255665.1 Candidatus Limnocylindria bacterium | reverse complement strand
CGACGCGGTGGCTTCGCCGGCCATGATCGAGCCCATCGCGGCTTCCGCCTCCCCCCGGGTAAGCGTCTTGCCGGCCGCGACGACCGCGAGCGCCTCACGCGCGTCCAAGGAAGTTCTCCAACATGCGCATCCCGTCCTTCGTCAGGACTGATTCTGGGTGGAACTGCACGGCTTCGAGCGGCAGCGATGCATGGCGCAGCGCCATGACGACGCCGTCGTCGCTGCGAGCGGTGACGGCAAGGTCGGCGGGCAGCGAGGCCTCATCGACCATCAGGGAGTGGTAGCGCGTCGCCTCGGTCGGGTCTGGGACGCCGGTGAAGATGCCCTTGCCGTCGTGACGCACGAACGAGGTCTTGCCGTGGCGCGGCTCAGGTGCGCGGACGACGCGGGCGCCGAACGCGATCGCGGCGCACTGCAGGCCCAGGCACACCCCAAGCGTGCGGATGCCACGCTCGGGCGCCTGACGGACCAGGGTCGGCGAGAGGCCAGCGACCTCCGGACGTCCCGGTCCGGGCGAGATCACCAGCCGATCCGGTCGCGCATCGATCGCCGCCTGCAGTCGCGGGTCGTCTGCCCGAACGACCTCGACCGTCGCGCCCAGGGCGCCCATCGCCTGCGCGAGGTTGAATGTGAAGCTGTCGTAGTTGTCGACCAGGAGTACCGACGTCATCGCGACAGCTCCCCGCCCGCGAGCTCCACTGCACGCAGCAGGGCGCGCGCCTTTGCACGCGTCTCGGCCTCCTCCGCGGCGGGATCCGAGTCCGCCACGATGCCCGCGCCGGCCTGGATGCGGCAGACGCCGCGCGCGATCGTCGCCGTGCGGATGGTGATGCACGTGTCGAGCGTCCCGTCGAAGCCGAGGTAGCCGACCGCGCCGGCGTACGGACCGCGCTGATCCGTCTCGAGCTCCGCGATCCGCTCCATCGCGCGGATCTTCGGCGCACCGGACACCGTCCCGGCCGGGAAGCATGCGCGGAACGCGTCGAGCGCGTCGAGCTCCGGCTTGAGATCACCCTCGACGACCGACGTGAGATGCATCACATGCGAGAAGCGGTCAACGCGCATCAGCTCCTTCACCTTGACCGTCCCCGCGCGCGAAACGCGACCGATGTCGTTGCGCGCGAGGTCCACGAGCATCACGTGCTCGGCACGCTCCTTCTCCGAAGCACGGAGCTCGGCCTCGTTCGCGGCGTCCTCCGCATCATCCTTCCCGCGCGGTCGCGTGCCGGCGATCGGATGCATGACGACCTTGCCGTCCTCCACGCGGACGAATGGCTCGGGCGAGGCGCCGACGAGCGTGGCCGCGGATGTCTCGAGCAGGAACATGTACGGCGAAGGATTCACGTGACGCAGCGCGCGGTACAGCGCGAGCGGATCGGGCGCCGGCGTGACGTCGAAACGCTGCGCAAGAACGATCTGGATGCAGTCGCCCTCCGCGATTAGCTCGCGCGCGCGCGACACGCGCTCCATGTATTCCTCGGGCGTGCCGTTCGGACGGATCTCGACCGCGCCCTCTGGCACCCGGGCGAACGCTGGCAGCGGCGAATCGAGTGCTGCGAAAACGCGCTCGATGGTCCGTGCGGCTGTGCCAGGGGCAGCGATGTCGTCGTGCGCGAGAACGGTCAGCGTGTGGCGCAGGTGATCGAATGCGACGACGGTGTCGTAAATCCCGAAGACCGCCTCCGGCATGCCCCACGGCGCGTAGGGATCGTTCCTTGCGAGCGGCAGGCGTTCGAATCGCCGCGCGGCCTCGTAGCCAACGAAGCCGACCGCCCCGCCACTGAAGCGCGGCAGACCCCGGTGGTCGGAGCGCCGGTAGCCGGCGAGCTCCTGGCGCAGCATTTCGAGAACACCAGGCGCCGCTACGGGGAATTGGATGGTGTTCAGAGTCCGCTCCGCGGCCGCGCCTGGTCCGCCGACGTACCTCTCCATGGCGACCTGATCGCCTCGGAAATAGAGGACTGTGCGCGGGGCAAC
Organism: Candidatus Limnocylindria bacterium; assembly: GCA_035255665.1. Taxonomy (GTDB): domain Bacteria; phylum Chloroflexota; class Limnocylindria; order P2-11E; family P2-11E; genus CF-39. The sequence continues at coordinate 291 of DATEZK010000173.1, read as the reverse complement.
GCCGATGAACGAGTAGCGACCCATGCGCTCGCCGCCCTCGGCCGACTCGAAGAGGAATGCACCGCCCAGCACGCGCAGCTTCGCGAACGCCGAGACAGGCGTCTCGAGATCCGCGAGCCGCTCGCGCATGACCGGAACGAGCTCGATGGTCTTTGGCGCGGTGACTGCCACGTTTGCGCTCCCTTCGGTCGCTACCAGGGACCCCGCCCTGTCTACCGCGGAAACAAATAGCCCTCGCCCGATCTCGGGACGAGGGCTCGTGGTGCCACCCGATCGTGCCGCCGCATCGCT
>DATEZK010000172.1:0-4134 GCA_035255665.1 Candidatus Limnocylindria bacterium | reverse complement strand
CGTCCATGCCACGCGAGCCGTCCTAGCGACCGCAGAGCGCGCCGGCCTGCGGCTCGCGGAGCAACGTCGCGGCGCGATCTGGCAGTTGATCGCGCTCGAACGCGCGCGCTAGCGCCCACGCGCTCGTGCCGGGCGGCGCTTGCTACCAGCGGTGATACGCCGGATGGCCGGGCTTCACCGCGACGAAGAGGCCGGACGATGTCGCGCAGACCTTGCCACCCGCGTGCAGCTCAGCTTCAACGGTCGCGCGATCCTCGGCGGCGTCGACAACGCGCGCGCGGATCTCGATCTCGCCCGCTGTCGGAGTCGGCCGGCGCATCTTGATCGTGTATTCCGCCGTGACCATCGTCGGTGGCGCGTCGGCGCCGTCCCGCTTCATCAGGTGGTACGCCGCGGCCCAGAGCGAGTGGCAATCCATGAGCGTGCCGATGGCGCCACCGGAGAGAACGCCGTCGTACGCCTCGTGATGCTTCATCGGACGCCACTGAAGTACGACCTCATCGCCGCGCACATGGCTCTTGATGCGAAGGCCCTGCGTGTTGGTCGGCCCGCAGCCGAAGCAGATGCCGTTCGGCGCGTAGCGGTCCTGCAGTGCGGCGTCTTTCTTCACTTCAGCGAGGCTAGCCCGCCGGCACAAACGGCGTTGACACCAGTGGGAGACTCGTGCCGCCCGGCGGAGGGCGCCGGGCCAGGGGAGGAAGTCATGCGCACACTGCTCGCCGCATTGGTCGCCGGTCTACTCCTAGTGTCGGGATCTAGCGCCGCAGCCAATCCGCCGCTGCAGGAATGGGAGCACGTCGACGTCGACGTAAGGCTCAACGGCGCGAGCAACGTCTGCGGATTCGAGGTCCGCGCGCACTTCGAAGGGGATACCCATTTCATCGTCTTCTTTGACCGCGATGGCAACATCATCCGCGAAGTGGACACGGCGCCCTCGTTCAAAACCACCGTCTACGCGCCATCGACCGGCAAGTCGTACACGTCTACGAGCCCGGCCGTCCTGACACAGTTCTACACGAACGGCGCCGTGGTCGGCAGTCCTGTGATCGCCGTGATCACCGGCCTCGTTGAACGCATTCCCGGCGTCGACTTGGACGGCGGGCGCTTCGTGTTCAACGCCGTCGTCATACGCCACGACGCCGCTGGCGTTCCGATCATTCAGTTCACTTCCGAAATATCGTCGACAGGTCCAGACCTAGAGGGGTCGATCGCTGCGGCACGCTGTGCGGCCGTGAGCTAGCCACGACGTGCGGGCGGCGGCCAAAAACGCCGCCGCTCGCCGTCCATTTCGTGCGTTGTCCATGTGTCGGTGCGTCGAGAGGAATAGCCTCGTCAGACATTGACTGACGTTGCGAGGCTGCTCGCCGGCACGAAGGCCGTTCTCCTCATCGACTGGCCGAGCCGCGATGTGCCTGACGCGCTTGCGCTATCGGGGTTCACGGTCGTTTCGAACGACGGCCCGGACGAATACAACGCGTACGAGATCGAGGGAGGCAAGGTCCGCGTGCGCGACGTCGGGCAACTCCCGAGGACGGCAGACCTCGTGTACTCGCATCGCCCGATCGACGAGCTGCCGGAGATCGTCGACACGGCGAAGGCCGTTGGCGCGAAGGCGGTGTGGATCCAGTCGGGTCGCGACAAGACCGGGTCTAAAGATCCGCGGGGCTGCTGGCTCCCAGAAGCCGAGTCCGCCAAAGCTCGCGGGATCGTGGAAGCAGCGGGCCTCGCTTACATCGAGGGGCCGTACATCGCGGACGCCGTTCGAGCTACGAGAGCGCCGTCGTCCTAGCCGGCACGCATGCTCGGCGCGTCCATGAGCCAGCGCGATCCATCCCACACCAGAAACCACTGCCCCACCCACCGCCGTGTCACGCCGCTGTCGAGCACCTCGAGGATGTCGATCGCGACCGTTGCGCCGCCGGTGTTCTGCGGCACCGGCGCGATCTCACGGATGAGGATCTCGCGAGTGCGATCGAAGCGCCCGTAGATGTTCGTCGACGGCGGATAGTTCGCCTGCATCCGGGGCGACCAGAGCAACGCGGCCTCGTCGAAGCGCTCCTGGTTGATGAGGTCGTAGAAGGAGCGGACGACGGAGGCGGCTGAGTTCGGCGGGATGGGCGCCGCTGGCGCGGGGGCCGGTGGCGGAGCCACGGCGGCAGGCGGTGGCGCGGGGGCGAGTGTCGGTGCGGGCGTCGGCGGTGGTGGCACTGCGGTGGGCGGTGGGGACGGCGGCGCCGTGGGCTCGGACGTGGGCTCGGGCGTGGTCTCGACCGGCGGCAGCGAAGTTGGCGCGGGGAACGCCTTTGGCGCTGTGGCGGCCTGCGGTGTTGTCGTCGCTGAGAGGACCGCCGTATTCGTGGGCGAGGGACGCGGGAGCGCGAACACGGCAACCAACAGCGCGAGGAGTAGCGGGGTCACGAGCAGGATGTGGGGCAAGGCCGAAGGACGTCGGCGCGAGGACACGGTCGATGCGGGTCGAGCCAGCCGCTCGGTCGGCGCCGCTGGCGGAACCAACATCGGGCGCGCAATCGGAACCACCACCGGAGCCGGCGCAAGCGCATCGGCCATCGCCGCGGCCGTCGCATATCGGCGTGCCGGATCGCTCTCGAGCGCGTGCAGCGCGATCGCTTCGATGCGATGGCTGACGCGCGCAGCCAGCTGCCGCGGCGGCACCAGACGACCACGCGGCGTGTGCCCGGTCAGCATCTGATAGAGGAGCGCGCCCATGCCGTACACATCGGCGCGCTCGTCGATCTGCTCGCGCGAGACCTGTTCCGGCGCTGGATGCCGCGGCACCGTGGGCATGCCGAAGTCGACGACCTTCGCCGTGCCGTCCGGCGTGATGAACACGTTGCCGGCGTTGAGGTCGCGGTGCAGGACGCCGCGCGCATGCGCTGCCTCGACTCCGCGCGCGATCTGCTCCGCCAGCGCCCGTGCGTCTTCCTCGGGAAGCGGGCCGTGCCGTTGGAGCAGATCGTCCAGCGTCGATGCGTCGACCAGCTCGCGCACGAGGAACGGCCGGCCGTCAATGACGCCGTGGTCGAGCACCTGGACGACGTTGCGGTGCCGGATGCCGGTCGCAGCTTCCGCCTCGCGTATGAAGCGCCCGACGTACGCATCGTCTGCGGCGAAGTCGGCGCGCAGGATGCGCACGACGACGTCGCGGTCGAGTTCTTGGTCGAACGCGCGATACACATCCGCCGCGGCGCCACCGCCAAGGCGTTCGTGCAGAACAAAGCGATCGGCGATCGCCATCACAGCGATCGCCGATGCAAGTCCGCTACCGCATTAGGTAACAGTGACGCGTGGGTGCTCTGCGAGTTAGCGGGGTCTGCTGTGTCCGCTAGCCACCGAAACGCACTTCGCGATGCTTGACTTCGCCTCTCGCTTCACGAGCTTTTTCCTCGGTGCGCGCGCGATTCGACTCGCCCTCTTGCTCATCAGCCTTCTGCTCGAGTCGCGTCGCGGTCTCCATCGGTTCGCGTGTCGGCGGCTCGCCTTCCTGATTGCGTGGAGTCTGTTTTTCGTTCATAGCGGCCCCCTTGTGACCTTTGGGGCTGCAGAGACCATGCCGCCGAGCGCCTGTGGGAGTGCGCCGCGTCGCCCGCTTCACGAGCGGTCTGGCGCGCCTATCGCAACAGTTTCCTAACGGACGTCGATGATCCAGAACACTCCCTGGTCTTCGAGCCACACCGTCCCGTCGATGACGGGCCGCAGATTCAGGCGGTAGACACCGCGAGCGATCGGCGCGCGCACCTTGAAGCGGAACTCGCCGACCTCGCCGGGCGCGACCGTCGGCGTGAATGTCGTCGCGATGCGGTCGTCCCACAACCAGTCGGCCGCCATCCCGAGGCGATACGGCTCCTTGTCGTCGCGGTTCAGACCGAGGTTCGCCTGTCGTCCCCAGATCCCGCGGATCCACGGCTCGGTCCCGGTGTTGGTGAACTTGATCCAGAAGTCCGCGACCTGCGCCGGCGACATGATCAGGTAGTTGGACTGGCTCTGCCAGCGCGAATGCCAGCCCGCTTCGATTGGCGGTCGTCCGCGGACGCGACTATTGCCTCCCAGACGATATCAAGGAACTGGCGCCAATCGTGTTGTCCCATCGCGTCATGCTAAACCGGACCCATGGCA
>DATEZK010000171.1:0-4832 GCA_035255665.1 Candidatus Limnocylindria bacterium | reverse complement strand
CCGGGCAGGCGCCACGACAGCGCGTGACGTCCGGTCTCGATGCGCTCGACGCCGCCGGAGCCCGCGACCAGGAGCTTGTCGTCGTCGTTGTCGATGGCCACGAGCGATCCCGACACGGGTATCGCCGTGTACGGCGACGCGCCGTGGACCTCGACCACAACGAAGCGTCCCTCGGCGAGCGCGTAGAGGAACTGCGTTCGGGGGACCAGCGTAAGCGCGGTGGCGCCGGACGAGTACCCACCGGTGCGCGCGTTCGCGAGCGACACGGACTGACGCTGACCGTTCGGCAGCTCGTAGACGTCGATCATCGGCGCGTCGGCGCGCGCGATGAACAGCCGGTTCGGCGCCTGCGCGTACGCGACCGCGCGGCCGGGCCCGCCGCCCTGCAGCTGACGCGTCTCTTTGCCGGTCGCGGGATCGACGACCCGCACGTCTCCGCGCGCGTCGAGCACGTACAGCTCGGTCCCGTCCTTGTTCGTGGTCACGGCGATGCCGCCGACCTGCGCTGTGAGCGGAGCGATGTCGATCTCGGTGTAGATCGCGAGACCCGACTCCGTCGCGACGACGATGCGGCTACCGGAGAAGAGCAGCGCTGTGATGCGGCCGCTGATGGGCAGCCTCGCGAGCGCGATCTGTGCGTTGCTCGGCTGCTCTGCCACCGGCCTCTCGAAGAGCTCGGTGTCGGTGACCCAGACGATGCGCTGGCCGTCGATGAGCAGTGCGCGCACACCGGTCGCGCCGATCACGGCACTGCGGTGCACGGGAGCGTCACGCGAACGCAGCGCGATGTCGCCGTTCGAGGTCGCGAACGCGCGGGTGCCGTCGTCGCCGACCGCGAAGGCGACGACGTTCGCGCTCGGCAGCGTCTCATGACCAACGACCCGGTCGTCGCCGAACGCGAGGATGCCGAGCGCCATGACCTCCTTAGCGAGATGCGGATGCGTCCACTCGTATGGATCGCGCTGCGCGAGAAGCTCGAACGCGGTCCGCGCGTGATAGACCTCGTCGAAGTACATGTCGCGCGGGTGATCGAGGCGGTAGCCGCGCGTGAGCAGGACCGCGAGGGCCACGAGCAGCGCAACGCTGAGGTCGCGCCGGGTCGGCGCGCGGCCTCGGGCGAGCGCCGCGGGCAGGCGCCACGCCGGCCGCAGCTCGGCGGTTAGACGCGCCTCTCGCGAGCCGACGGCGAACGAGCGCTCAAGACGCGCCTCACCACGGACGAGCCGCCAGGCGATGAGGCCGGCGGTCGCGAGCATCACGACCGCGATCAGGATCTGCCCGCCCCGCGAAAAGAGAGAAGTCTCGAGCCAATCCGGCGACTTCAGGTCGTTCTGCGCGTAGCGCGTGAATGCGAAGTACAGCGAGAGGGCGAAGCTGAAGGACAGCACGACATACGGCCAGAGCAGCCGCGCGCGCACCGCGGCGAGCGGGAGCAGCAGCACGAACGCGGGGAAGAGATACCGCTCGTGCGCCCGGGTCGGCAGGAAATAGAAGGCGCATGCGGCGAGCGCGCCCGCCGCAAGGAACGTCGCCGTATCGCGACGCCCCCACAGCAGAGCGCACGACAGCAGCAGTCCCGCGACGAGGAGCACGACGCCGTACACGACGAAGGGACCGTCCGGCTGCCAGAAATCGCCGATGATCGACCAGACGTTGAACGCGTACAGCGAGGTGTAGGGATAGGTCTCGGACGCTTTCCGCACGAGATCGATGAGCTGCGGGAGTCCCGCCTTGAATGGTGCTCCGATCGCGAGTGCCGTCAGGATGCCGGCGAGGCCGACGCGCACCAGCGGCTGCCAGCGCCCGTAACGCATGAACTCGATGAGCACACCCGCTGTGATGAGGACCGCCCCGATGCCGAACTGCGGCTTCACCATCGCTGCGATCGCCGCCAGGACGCCGGCCGTCGCCCAGCGGCCGCGCCCCGCCGCGACCAGCGCGCCGAACAGCGGAAGCGACCCGACGGCGTCGATCTGTCCCCAGTACGGACCGGCGAAGATCGCGCCGGGATGGAGCGACCACAGACCCGCGGCGAGCGTCGCGCTCCACCGGCCGCCGTGACGCCACGCGAGCATCGCGGCTCCGATCGCGATGGCGATGTCGGCCGGGATGCTCGCGGCCTTGACCGCAAGACGCAGCAGCTCGCCATCGAAGAGCGCGCCGAGGAACCAGAGGACGTAGAGATAGCCCGGCGGGTAGTCGACGAAATACTCGGGCGCGTAGAAAGCGCCCGGCCCGACCCGGACCATCTGCTCGGCCCACGCCTGGAAGGTGCCGACGTCGCTCGGGAAACCCGGTGACCGCAGGGTCAGGAGGCGCAGCGCGACGCCGAGGGTGATAAGTCCCGCGATCGCGAGATGCGCGCGGCGGTCCGCTTGCGGGTTTGCAGGGCCAAGGGGGGCTGCAGGGGGTTCTCCCCTTGCGATGGATCGGCGGCTCGTCATTGCCAGTAGCTGAAGCGCGTGATCGCGACCATCGCGTACAGGTTGATCGCCACGGACAGGATCACGATCCCAACGAACAGCCACGACGGCCGCGAGCGCCAGATGTTGTCGCGGCGCGCGTCACCGGCGAGCGCGAGGGCGACGAGGAACGGCTGCGCGTCCAGCGAGAAGCGGTAGCCGAACTGCTGGAAGCCAACGGTCCCGTGAAAGATGTCCGGAACGAGGGCGAGCAGCGCGGCCGCCGCGACCGCGGCCGTACCGATGTCACGTCGTACGCCGCGCAGGCCGGCGAACAGCCAGAGGAAAGCGGGCGTCACGAGGAACAGCGCTGTGCCGATGCCGCGCGGTCGCAGGAAGAACGGTGTTCCCTCCACGAGATCCGGCGGCTCGAGGAAGATCGCGTAGAAATGCCGCGGTAAGTAGAACGGCGAGAACAGCCCGCGCGTGAAGAAGACGTCGCCCTGCGTGAGCTTCACGTATCCCGAGTCGAACAGCGAGCCCCAGCGGAGCAGGTCGTACCCGACGTAGACCAGCGCGAACGGGAGACCGCCGAGCACGACGCCAGCGAGCGCCCGTGGATACGGTGTGCCCGCGCGATGCGCGAGCAGCAGCGCGAGCGCCGGCGCCGCGGCGGCCACCGGCAGTCGGGCCAGCGCCGCGAGCCCGATGCACGCGCCGACCAGCAGCGCGCGCTCGCCTCGTGCGGCGAAAAGGAACGCGGCCGAGAGGAACGGCATGGCGACGGCGTGCGCCGCGTACCAGGCGCGCCCGTCGACGCTCGAGAAGAACAGCGTGGTGCCGAACGTCGAGAGGAGCGCTCCCGTGATTGCGACGAGGCGCGGTGCCCCGAACGCGCGAAGCGCCAGGAACAGGATCCCCGTGGACAGCCCGCCGGCGAGACGTGACACGAGGACCTGCGACAGATCTGTCGGGAGGAACAGCGCGACCGGCATGGCGAGGATGGCCGGGAGCGGTGGATAGACCACGCACCACCGCTCGGTCCCGCAGGCCACGAGCTCGTTGAGCCAGGGCGGCGCCTCGGTCAGCCACCACTGTCCCTGCGCGATGGCCCACGCGAGCCGTCCGTAGTAGTCGTAAACGGTTAGAAGGTCCAGCCCGGCGACGAGGTACGCCACGGCGCCTGCGGCCGCGAGCGCGATCGCGATCGTGCGGTCGCTCCAGGTCATCCCGACGCAACACGCTAACCTTGCGCTGCGTTGTCCGCACGACTACCCAGCCTCTCGTTCTTCTTTCCGGCGCTCAACGAGGAAGACCACGTGGAGGCCTTGGTGCGCGACGCACTCGCCGTGCTCCCTCGCTTCGCCGATGACCTCGAGGTCACCGTCATCGACGACGGCAGCACCGACCGGACCGGCTCGATCGCGGACGACCTCGCGAAGTCGGATCCGCGCGTCCACGTCGTGCACCACGGAAAGCGCCGCGGCTACGGCGGCGCGGTGCGCTCTGGACTGGTTTCCGCGACGAAGGAGTTCATCTTCTTCACCGACGGCGACCGGCAGTTCGCGCTGACAGATCTGGAGCGGCTCATCGACAGAATCGACGGCGTCGATGCCGTGATGGGCTACCGCCTCAAACGCCAGGACCCGGCCCGCGCCAGGTTCGTGGCCTTCGTCTACAACAACGTCATCCGCGTGCTGTTCCTCGGCGGCTTCCGCGACGTCGATTGCGCGTTCAAGCTTTTTCGCCGCGAGGTCTTCGAGCGGGTCCCGCTGGAACGTGTCCGCTCGAACGGCGCGTTCTTCTCTGCCGAGCTCCTGATCACGCTACGTCGCGCAGGCATAAAGACACGCGAGGTCGGCGTTCCGCACTATCCGCGAACGGCGGGTAAGGCGAAAGGTCAGCAACCGAAAGTGATCCTGCGGGCGATAAGGGACTTGCTGCGCCTTCGGCTGCGCCTCTGGGGACTCCCGGTCTAACGAAGTGGAGAGCGGCGCGGAAAGACCGCGGCGCTCCCCGAGCGAGCATCTGCGCCCAGCCGGCCCGTCCGGCACGCGCTACGTGCATTGCGGGCCGGCGTAGCCAGCCGCGAGCGAGAGGAGTGGCGCGGTCGTAACCGCTCGGAGCTAGCTCGAGCTTTGCCCCGGAGGATCGTCAGGGAGCGACTGGATGAACTCTTTGAACACCGCGATGTTCTCGTCGTCCTCGTTCTCTGCGGAGATCGCGGAGCGGTCGAGCACCGTGTCCGACACGAGGATGCGCGCGTCGCAGCGCACGGCGAGCGCGATCGCGTCCGAAGGCCTGCAGTCGATCTCGACCTCGCGCTCGCCAAGCTGGAGGAACAGGCTGCCGTGGAATACGCCGCCGCCGTTGTCGTCGGCGACGAGATCCTTCACGACGATACGCGTGACCTCGACGCCGAACTTGGCG
>DATEZK010000170.1:0-2391 GCA_035255665.1 Candidatus Limnocylindria bacterium | reverse complement strand
CCGGATCCATGGTTCCGATCGGCTCTCTCGTCGTGACCGCGCCGACCTCCGCTCCAACGATCGACACGGCCTGGGTCGCGATCCCGACGCTCGGTTACGCCGTCACGTATGCGGAGATGTACGCGTCGCCGATCGTGATGGGACTCGTCGTCTGGGTCCTCTTCGTCTTCGCGCTGCGCGCGCTCGAACCTCACATGTCAACCACACGGAGACGACTGCCCGCCTAACGCGATACCGGCTGTCGGGGCGGCGAGAATCGAACTCGCGACCTCATGGTCCCAAACCATGCGCGCTACCAAGCTGCGCCACGCCCCGTCGCATCAATTATCGGCGTCCGCGTGCGATTCCCCTACGCTTCCTTCGCCACATCGGGTGGCTGGAGGACGCGAAGGGTGTTCGAGGCCTGGGGCCGCTTTGTCTACCGCCACCGTTGGCCAGTCCTCGCCATTTCCGTCGTGCTCCTCGTCGCCTCCGGTTTCATCGCCGGTCAGGGCGGAAAGCTCGAGAGCGGCGGCTTCATCGAGACGGCCGAATCGGGACGCGCCTCGCGTCTCATCGAGCAGGAGCTTCCCATCGTCGGCGGCTCGACCTTCACGCTCATCTTCTCGAGCGACACGATGCGGTGGGACGATCCCGCGTTCCGGGCCGCTGTCGACGCCGCACTCGTCTCGCTCCGCACTGACCCGCGCGTCGACACCATCATCACGCCGTACGACGCGGGCGTTGTCAACGCTGCGCGCCAGGTTTCGAACGACTCCCGCGCGATCGCCATCGACGTCGCCGTCAAGGACACCATCGACATAGCGCGTGACTACTATCCCCAGCTCCGCGCAAAGGTCGCGTCCGACAAGCTGCAAGTGCAGGCCACCGGCATCCTCGCGATCAACAACGGCTTCAACGAGGTACTGCTCGCCGATCTCCAGCGTGCTGAGATCGTCGCGCTCCCGCTCGCGCTCGTCCTCCTGCTCCTCGTGTTCGGCGCGGTCGTCGCGGCGCTGATCCCGCTCGGCACCGGACTGCTCGCGGTGATGAGCGGCATCGCCGGGATGTTCCTGCTTTCGAAGATCACCGGCGTTTCCGTCTACGCGCAGAACGTCGTCACGTTGATCGGCCTCGGCGTCGCGATCGACTACTCGCTGTTCGTCACGAGCCGCTTCCGCGAGGAGCTGCAACGCGGCCGGAGTCGCGAGGACGCGCTGGCGATCGCCATGTCCACTTCAGGCCGAGCGGTGACGTTCTCGGGTCTCACCGTCGCGATCGGTCTTTCCGGGATGCTGTTCTACGTCGGCACGTTCCTGCCGTCGATGGGTCTCGCCGGCGCGATCGTCGTCGCGAGCGCTGTGTTCTACGGCCTTACGTTCTTACCGGCACTTCTCGCGCTTCTCGGACCGCGTATCGACCGTTTCCGCGTTCCGATCTTTCGACCGAACGAGAGCGGACGCGGCTGGTGGCACACGATCGCGACCGCCGTCATGCGCCGACCGCTCCTCGTGCTCATCCCGACGGTCGCGTTCATCCTCCTCGCCGGCTCGCCGTTCCTGCACCTGCGGCTCGCGTCGAGCGACGTGCGAACGCTTCCGACGCACGAGGAATCGCGCGCCGGCTACGACCGGCTGATCGCGGACTTCCCTGGCGGTGGACAGAACCACATGAGCGTGATCGCGTATTACCCGAACGGCAGTCCGCTCGATCCCGCTCGCACACCGCAGCTGCAGGACCTTGCCGCGCGCCTCGCGAAGATCCCCGGCGTCCAGCAGGTGCAGAGCGCGTTCTCTCTCGACCCCCGCCTCTTCGGCGGCGCGGTGCCGGACCTCGCGACCCTTTACTCATTGCCGCGCACGCAGCTGCCGGCCCAGCTCCAGACCGTGCTGCGGCAGACCGTCGGCGCGCACATCGCGCTCTTCGACGTCGTGGCCCCATACCCGTTCTACAGCGACGAGGCGCGCCAGCTCGTGCGCGATATCCGGGCGGCCGCGCCGCCGCCCGGTGGTGAAAAGCTCGTCACCGGTTTCACCGCGATCGACCTGGATACGGTGAACTTCATCGTCGAGCGCACGCCGACCGCGGTGGCCTTCGTGATGATCGCGACGATCATCGTCCTCTTCGTCCTGCTCGGCTCGGTCGTGCTGCCGCTGAAGGCCGTGGTGATGAACCTCCTATCGATCACGGCCTCGTTCGGCGCGCTGGTGTGGGTCTTCCAGGACGGCCACGGCGCGCAGCTGCTCGGCTTTGAGCCGTCGGCGATCGACCCGTCGACGCCGGTGATCATGTTCTGCATCGTCTTCGGTCTCTCGATGGACTACGAGGTGCTGCTCCTGTCACGCATCCAGGAGGAGTACCTGCGGACCGGCGACAACACACACTCCGTGGCGGAAGGTCTCGAGCGCAGCG
>DATEZK010000169.1:0-3476 GCA_035255665.1 Candidatus Limnocylindria bacterium | reverse complement strand
CGGTACGTCTGCTCGACCAGATCCTCGGCGGCTTCCGCCCAGAGATGCTCCGCGCCGTACGCGCGCTCATACATCGCGCGCGGCGCCTTGCCCGGGCGGAACCCCGGGATCTTCGCCTTCTGGTTGTGGCGCTCGAAAACGCGGTCGGCCTGACGCGTCAGACGGTCCGCATCGACCTCGACCTCGAGCGAGACTTTCGATCCCGCGTCGCGGCGAATGGTGTGGCGGAACGAGCGTTCGGTGGGCGCAGAGGTCGTAGGAGCGTCAGACATGGGACGGTCATAGTGTATTGCGGATGCACTTCTATGAGATCCACGAGGGCGACGAGGAAGTTGGCGCCGCCGTCCTCCTCGCCCACGAGGACAAGATGGATCCTTTCGATTTCTTCGAGATGGTGAAGCGCGCCAAGTCCCTCGTGCTCGACCACTACGAGGAGGATTCGCTGGCGGAAGCGATCGCGAACGAGCTCCAGCGCTCGGGCGGCTTCACCCACGTCACGGACCAGCTGCTCGTGGCGTCCGTCAACGTCGACGAGACCGAGGAGAACACGTATCTCCTCACCGAGGAGGGCGACACGCGCACCCTCTTCATGAAGCGCGAAGAGAACGGCGAGTCGCACAACGGCGAAGACGAGCACGAGCACTAATGGAGAGCGTGGGCTTCGTCGGGACCGGGATCATGGGCGCTCCGATGGCTCGCAACGCCATGAAAGCGGGCTTCGCCGTGACGGTGACGAACCGGACGCTCGCCCGCGCCGAGGCGCTCGCGAAGGACGGCGCGACCGTCGTGAAGACGCCACGCGAGGTGGCCGAGAGGTCCGACATCGTCGTGACGATGGTGCCGAACACGCCGCACGTCGAGGAGGCGGTGTTCGGTCCTGCCGGCGTCGCCGCCGGCGCGCGCGAGGGTCTGCTCCTCATCGACATGAGCACGATCTCCCCGTCGGCGACGCGCGACTTCGCCGAGCGCGCGGCGAAGAACAAGCTCCCGTTCCGCACCCTCGACGCCCCGGTATCCGGTGGCGAGCTCGGTGCGATCGAAGCGCGTCTCTCGATCATGATCGGTGGGGACGCCGCCGACGTGAAGCGGGCGATGCCACTCTTCGAGGCGCTCGGGAAGACGATCGTCCACATCGGCGATCACGGCGCGGGCCAGGCCTGCAAGCTCGCCAACCAGATCGCGGTCGCGCTGAACAACCTCGGAGTGTCCGAGGCGCTCGTGTTCGCGGCGTCACAGGGCATCGATCTCGAGAAGACCCGGCAGGTCATCGCGGGCGGCGCCGGATCGTCGTGGGCGATGCAGAACTACGCGCCGAAGATGCTCGCCGGCGACTTCCGGCCCGGCTTCATGGTCGATCTGCAGCAGAAGGACCTGCGCCTCGTCCTCGACAACGCGTTCACCGATCACATCTCTCTCCCCGGCGCCGCGCTCGTTCACGAGCTTTACAACGCGCTGCAGCGGGACGGCGGCGGGCGCGAAGGCAATCTCGCGCTCATCAAGGTCATCGAGAGGCTCTCGGGGATCGAGGCCCGCGTACGGTCCTAGCTTTCGACCGCGCGCTCGCGCGTCTCGCGCGCATCACTGACCTGCGGGCGCGGTGGCGCTGGCGCGATGTCGACCCACCGGCCATGGCGGGCTATGCGCTCTTCAACGCGCTTGAAGAGGAGCAGATGGCCGTCGCGGCGCTCGCGCCGGACGCTGACGAGACCTCGCGGATCCTCACTCTCGCGCAGATCGAGTTCGGCCGGCTGCGCGGCGTCCTCGCAGCGATCGATGACGATCTGCTGGATCGCGCACCGGCCGAAGGCGAATGGAGCGTGCGTGAGACGCTCGTTCACGCGATCGGCGTCGAGCGCTCGTACCGCGCGAATACCCAGCACGCGCTCGTTCGCGGCGATGAGGAGCCGCTGACGCTCAGCGCGGAGCGCCGGCCGCAGCCCGATCCGGCCGACACGAGCGGCGGCGTGCTCGACATCCTCGCGGCGTTCGCCGCGCGTCGCGCCGAGACCGATGCCGCGCTCGCGGGCCTCAACGCTGCTCAAATGGTGCGACCGTCGCAGTGGGGACCGTACGAGGTCCCGCATCGCATCGACGTTCGCTTCCGGCTTCACCGCTTCGCGTCGCACATCGTCGAGCACACGGTGCAGTGCGAGAAGACGCTCGAGGCGCTCGGCGTCACGCTGAACGACCCGCGCGCTGTCGTTAGGAGCATCGGCGCGACACGTGGCGCGCACGAGCGACGCTCGTCGCACGCGGTGCTCGACGCGCTCGACGCCGCGTTACTCGCGCGATGTGACGCGATCGGGGCCTAGCCGCGCCGACGCGCGACGGCTACGCTTTCAGCGGGCGAGTGGCGGAGTTGGTAGACGCGGCGGATTTAGGGTCCGTTGCTCGCAAGAGCGTGAGGGTTCGAGTCCCTCCTCGCCCACAGAGGTGCCCGCCAGGGCCGAATCGAGAGCGAACCATTGGGAGACGTGGTCTGGCGGGTGCCGCTATCCCGTCGGAGTCCGACGAGCCGTCCGGCCGGACCTCGCAGCAGCCTCCGCCCGCAGGGCGGTCGAGGGTCAATAACAGGTAAACGCGGCGCCCAGGCGCTCGCTAACTCGCCCGTTCCACAACAGGACCACCGGTTGCCAGGCGGTACCGTTTTCTCATTGTTTACCTACTCCGGCGCGGCTAATCCTGAGCAGGTGAAGAGCCGTGTCCTGGTCGCGGACGACGATCCGTCGACCCGGGCCCTGGTCGACATGGCCCTGCAGGAGGCGGGATACGACTGCGTGCTCGCCCCTGACGGCAAGTCCGCGCTCGACCTGGCCCGCGCCACACGCCCGGATCTGGTCGTCCTGGATGTCGGCATGCCGTTCATGACCGGCGACGAGGTGCATCGGGAGCTGCGTCGCGACCCCCGCACCCGCTACATCCCGGTGGTCTTCGTGACCGCGAAGCGGACGACGGCGGAGGTGGCCGCCCGCCTGCGCAACGGCGCGGACGACTACATCTCGAAGCCCTTCGACGTGGACGAGCTCGTCGCCCGCATCGCGTCCGCCCTACGCCGTGCCACGGAGCTCCGCTCGCTGAATCCGCTGTCAGGTCTCCCCGGCAACCTCAGCATCGCTCATGAGATCGACGCGCGTCTCGCCGATGGAAGCGAGACGGCCTGCTTGTACGTCGATGTCGACCACTTCAAGGACTTCAACGACCGTCACGGATTCACGCGCGGCGACGGCGTCATCGCTCACCTGGCCGACCTGTTGAACCAGACGGTCGGCGAACAGAGCGACGACACGTTCATCGGGCACGTGGGCGGTGACGACTTCGTCGTCCTCGCGCCCGAGGAGCGCGCGGAAGAGCTCGCCGCGGAGATCATCGCGCGCTTCGATGCCTCCATCCCGGCGCTCTACGACGCGGAGGATCGCGCACGCGGCTGGGTGGAAGCGCCCGATCGCCGCGGACGAATCCGTCGCGTGCCCTTCGTG
>DATEZK010000168.1:0-2683 GCA_035255665.1 Candidatus Limnocylindria bacterium | reverse complement strand
CGTCGTAGGTGATGCCATCGCCTGGGAGGGAGCGGGGCCACCGATCGTGAGTCACATCGAACACTTTTCGGAATGGCAGCAACTGTTATTGCGCGCCGTGATCTTCCGAGTCGTGGTCAGCCATCTTGCCCGACAAGCAATGCCCTCTCGCAAGGACCTGAGCGAGCACTACCGTCCAATCGTTGACTTAGCGGTGTCCCTTGCGAACGGCTAGCTCGCGATGCGCTCCAGTGCCTGACGTCCGAGTAGCGCGAGCTGCAAAGCGAGACGGTCGTCAGCGCTGCTCAGCTTCGCGCCCGTGAGCTGACCGATGCGACGCAGCCGCTGGCGCACCGTGTTGCGGTGCAGGTACAGCTCGCGCGCGACACCGTTCACGCTCCCGTGCAGCTTGAGATACGCCTCGAGCGTCCGAACGAGATCGGCGTAGCGCTCGTCGTCGGCGAGCGGTCCGAGCACGCGTTCGGCGTTGGCCTCGATGTCGCTCTCCGGCTGACCCAGGACGAAGCGGTATGGACCGAGATCCTCGAAATGCGTCGTCTTCGCCTTGCCGCCGTTCGTCCGCACGAGCGAGACCGCCTGCTCCGCCTGAAGGAGCGCGAGATGCGCGCCGGTCGCGCCGCGCTTGGGGCCCGACACGGCGACCGACAGGTCCGAGTCCTCCGCGTCCTTCGAGACGCGACGGCGCAGCCGCTCCCCCTCGCTGCGCGCGTCGACGTCCTCATCGACCTCGAAGACCGCCGCGACGACATCCGACCTGGTCCGCACCACCTTCGCGTCGGCCGGCGCGGCCGCGGTCACCGCCGTCCGCAGGTGGCCGTTGGCGGTCCGGCTCGAGAATGCGATCGCCAGATATCTCGTGTCACTCACCTCTCTACCTCCCTGGAAAATCAAAAGGCCTCCCATTTGGGAGGCCTGCAGTGGATCGCTGGAACGGGTAGTCGGCTAGCTGCTGCCTCCCAAAACGTGGCTGCCCATCGCACAGACGCAAGTGCAATGGGCCTCGGGCATGACCATGGCGCAGCAGCGATAAAGCATCTGCATTGAAGTTAGTCCCCCGTCTGCGCCGCGTCAACGGTTCTGCGAGGATTGCCGACGCCCCATGACTCGCTCATTCCGACTCGCCGTCATCGGCGGCGACGGCATCGGCCCGGAGGTCACCCGCTCGGCGCTCCGCGTGCTCGACGCGGCCCAGCAGCGCTTCGGGTTTTCCACTGTGCGCGAGGAATTGCGGTGGTCGTCCGCGCGTTACGTAGAGTCGGCTGGCCGCATCACGCCCGAGGACATCGACGGCCTGCGCGCTTTCGACGCCGTCCTGTTCGGGGCGATCGGCGATCCGCGCGCCCCGCGCGGCGTCGTGGAGCGCGACGTGATCCTCGGGATGCGCCGACGCCTCGACCTGTTCGTGAACCTCCGCCCGATCGTGGCGTACGCCGACCGCCTGGTGCCGCTCAAGGGCAAGCGCGCCGAGGACATCGACCTCGTGGTGGTCCGCGAGAACACCGAGGACGTCTACGGCCAGACGGGTTGGGTCACCGGCAGCGGCAAGGACGAGGTCGCCGAAGTGCCGATGCGTTTTACGCGACCGGGGATCGAGCGCGTCGTGCGCTACGCGTTCGAGCTCGCGCGCACGCGCCCCGAGAAGCACCTCACTCTCGTCGACAAGGCCAACGCGATCCCGGTGCAGGAGCTGTGGCGCCGGATCTTGGAGGAGGTCGGCGAGGACTTCCCTGACGTCACGCGTGACGCGATGTACGTCGACGCAGCGTGCATGTGGCTCGTGCTCAAGCCGGAGCAGTTCGACACGATCGTGACCACGAACCTCTTCGGAGACATCATCACCGACCTCGGCGCCGCGATCTGCGGCGGCCTCGGTGTCGCGGCCTCGGGGAACATCAACCCGGGGAACGTGTCGATGTTCGAGCCGGTCCACGGGTCGGCGCCGAAGTACGCCGGCAAAGGCATCGCGAGTCCCGTCGGTGCCATCGGCGCGGTCGCGCTGATGCTCGAGTACGTCGGCGAGAGCGACGCGAGCCGTGCGATCGAAGACGCGGTCCGTGAGGGACTGAGGAGCGGCAGGATCAAGGGAGTCGAAGCGGGGAGCCAGCGGACCGAGGAGGTCGCCAACATCATCGGGATGGCGGTCGCGGGCTGATGGCAAAGGCTCGACCAACGACGATCGCTGAATACATACGCGCCGCTCCCAAGGAATCGCAGAAGGCCCTGCGCGAGATGCGCGCGATCCTCAAGAAAGCCGCGCCCAGAGCGACGGAAGGTCTGAAGTGGGGATCGCCAGCGTTCGAAGAGAAGCGAATTCTGTTCGCGTTCGCGGCATTCAAATCGCACCTGAGCTTCATGCCGACCCCTTCCGCGATGAAGCCGTTCAAGAAAGAGCTCGCCAAATACGACACCGGTAAGGGCTCAATTCAATTTCCCTACGACAAACCGCTACCGCGGGCCCTCATACGCAGGATCGCTGCTCAGCGCGTCAAGGAGCTCAAAGAGAAGGACATTCGCTGGATGTGACCGATGGCATGACCATTGACTCGATCGTCGCCGGACTCGGTTCGCACGGGAGCGCGGCGGCGTATCACCTCGCGAAGCGCGGCGAGAGCGTCCTCGGTCTCGATCGCTTCGCGCGCGGACACACGCTGGCGTCGTTCGGCGGGCTCTCGCGGATCATCCG
>DATEZK010000167.1:0-2064 GCA_035255665.1 Candidatus Limnocylindria bacterium | reverse complement strand
GACCGCGTCGATGCTGCCGATCCCGGCGAGCATGTTGCGGATGAAGTCCTGATGACCCGGGACGTCCACGAACCCGATGTCCCCGCCGTTCGGCAGCTTCACCCACGCGAAGCCGAGGTCGATGGTCATGCCACGCTCGCGCTCCTCGCGAAGGCGGTCGGGGTCAGTGCCGGTGAGGGCGGTGGGCAGCGTCGACTTCCCATGATCGACGTGACCCGCGGTCCCCACCACGCGGACCTGTGACCCGTCGGTCGTCACGGAACCGGGCCAGACGGCGGCGGGACGCACATGCCGAACAGCGCCGGCACGACGACGAACGCCAGGACGAGCATGAACGCGATCCAGAGGCCGAACACGATGCCGGTCGCGACCGGCGGGAGCGGGGAGCGTTCCTTGTCGGCTAGCGACGGACGGCGATGCATTCGATCTCGACGCGGGCGCCGAGCGGCAACGCGGTCGTGCCCACCGTCGATCGCGCGGGTCGATGCTGACCGAAGCGCTCCGCGTACACCTCGTTCATTGCCGCGAATTCCGCGAAGTCGACGAGGAAGACCGTGCACTTCACGACCCTGTCGAGGCCGCTGCCCGCCGCCTCGAGGACCGCGGCCATGTTGTCGAGCACGCGCGCAGTCTGGAGCTTGATCTCACCGCCGACGATCTTGCCGGTGGCGGGATCGATCCCCACCTGGCCGGCAGTGAAGATGAGATCGCCGCTTGCTATCGCCTGGCTGTACGGGCCGATGGCCTTGGGCGCCTTTTCGGTGGTCACGCTACGCAGATCCATTCGCTACCTCTCCTTCGCGAGCGCGGCGGTGACCGCTCGCGCGAGCATCTCATCATCCTCCGGCGCGACGCTCCGCAGATCGAGCGCCACTCGGTCGTCGACGACGCGCGTCACCACCGGCGCGTCGCCGCTGCGCAGCCGCGCCGCGACCGCATTCGCGCGACCGTGCCCCGCGCCGATGGCGACGGCGCGTGACGGCTGCGTCTCCTCCGGGAGCGAGCCGCCACCGACCGTGGAGCGCGTCTCGATCACATCGCACTCGACGCCGCCGGACGCAAGCCGTGTCGCCAGAGCGCGAGCGCGTTTCGCGAGCGCTGCCGGCGTCGCCGCGATCATCCGCCACACCGGAAGCTCGCTTTCGGCGCGGCCGTCGCGATAGAGCTCGAGCGTCGCGACCAGTGCCGCGATCGTGAGCTTGTCGGGCCGCATCGCGCGCATCAGCGGATGCGCGCGCAGCGCGGCGATCGCGGCGCTCCGTCCGACCGCGAGCCCCGCCTGCGGGCCGCCCAGGAGCTTGTCCCCGCTGAACGTGACCACGTCGGCGCCCGCGGCGACGGCCTCCCCCACCGTCTCTTCGCGCGCGAGCCCGAAGCGCGAAGTGTCGAGGAACGTGCCGCTCCCGAGGTCGTGGATGAAGGCGATGCCGCGCTCGTGCGCGAGAGCTCCCAGCGAGCGACCCTCGGGCTGCGCGACGAAGCCCGTGAGCTTGAAGTTGCTCGCGTGCACGCGGAGGATCGCGCCGGTGCGCTCGGTGATCGCGGCCGCGTAGTCGCGCACGTAGGTGCGATTCGTCGTGCCGACCTCAACCAGCTTTGCGCCCGAGCGCCGCAGGACGTCAGGGATGCGGAACCCACCGCCGATCTCGACCAGCTCGCCACGCGCGACGATGACCTCCTTGCGCGACGCGAGGGCGGCGAGCGCGAGGAGCACGGCCGCCGCGTTGTTGTTCGCGACCACGCCGTCCTCGGCGCCGGCCAGCTCCGCGAGAAGGCGCGATGCGTGGCCGTGGCGCTCACCCCTCTTCCCCGCGTCAAGGTCGTATTCGACGCTCACCGCGCCGGCCGCATCGGCGATCGCGGCGAGCGCCGCGGGCGCGAGCGGTGCGCGCCCGAGATTGGTCTGCAGCACCACACCGGTCGCGTTGATCACGCGGCGGAGGGTGCGGCGGTCGCGATCCGTGAGTCGCCGGCGCGCCGCTTCGGCAGCCGCCGATTCATCGAGCGTCGCGCCCGCGGCCCGTGCCTCCGCGAGCACGTCACGCACGGCGCGCACGAAGCGGT
>DATEZK010000166.1:0-2097 GCA_035255665.1 Candidatus Limnocylindria bacterium | reverse complement strand
GCACGCGCACGAGCGAACCTGACCGGGCCGTTGCTCGACGACGACCCGTGCGAGCGGCTCGATCACAGCGCGTTCGATCACACGCTGGAGAGGACGGGCGCCGCGCTGCATGTCGGTACCACGCTCAGCAAGCACATCGATCACGGCGTCGTCGACCTCGACCAGCAGATGGCGGCGCACGATTCCGTCTCGGATCAGCAGCTTGCCGAGCTCCCGACGGGCGATCTGGCGGATGACCGGCTCTGCCAGTGGATGGAACACGACGATCCGGTCGATGCGATTGATGAACTCGGGACGGAAGAAGGCCTCCGCCTGTTCCACGTAGTGACGTTCGAGGCGCGTATGCGCGCCCGCAGGGTCTTCCGCAGCGAAACCCAAAGTCGGCGCGCGGCTTCGCGATGCTCCTAGGTTCGACGTCATGATCACGATCGCGTTGTCGAAATAGGTCGTCTTGCCCGCGGCATTCGTCAGCCGACCCTCACCGAGCAGAGCGAGCAGAGCGTCGAACACGGATGAATGCGCCTTTTCGATCTCATCCAGCAGGACCACGGAGAAGGGCTGCTCGCGAATGCGGCGTGTAAGTTCGCCGTCGTCGTCATCCTGCCATCCCGAGCCGATCAGTTTCGGCACCGCGTCGCCGGACGTGTATTCGCCCATGTCGAAACGAAGCACGCGATCCCGGCTCCCGAACAGGAAGTCCGCCAGTACCTTGACCAACTCTGTCTTGCCGACACCTGTCGGTCCGACGAAGAACAGCGAACCCATCGGCTTGCCGGGCGCGTTGAGTCCCGCCTTGAGCACCGCCACGAGGTCGACGACGGCTGCGGTCGCCTCGGGCTGGCCGAGCACGCGGCTTTCGAAGTGCTGTTGGACGTTGGCGACGTTGAGTTGGATGTCATCCGAAAGCAGCACCAGGGGAAGTCCGCTCCGCGCGGCGAAGACCCGCGTGACCTCGGCACGATCGAGACGTTCGACGCCTTCCTGCCGGTCGCGAACAGCGCTCTGCAGCAGTCGCACGGCCTTTCCTGGGTAGCCGCGATACGGCTGGAATCGCCGCGTCAATTCGATCGCGGCTTCCACCGCATCCGGGCTGACCTCGACCTGCGCGGCTCCCGCGAGCCGAGCGGCGGCGTCGCTGGCTATGCCACGGACATCATCGATACCCGGTTCGAGGACTTCGATGCGATGAAAGGCGTCGATGAAGCCCGGTTCCCGCACCTGCGCGTCCGTGAGCTGATCCGCCGTGGCTTCGCAGATGACCGTGATCTCGCCGCTTTCGATGTACGGCCGCAACACGCGCGACGCGTTGTTCTGGCTCTCGCTCCATCGGCCGGCATCGATGATGGCCGGCGCATCCTCCATGACGGCGATGGCACGCGACGCCCGTAGCTCTTTCACGAGCTTGATGAAGCGGTCTTGCCACATCCCTGTGTACCGTGCGCCGGCGATCAGCTCGTTCGCCGTGATGCGGAACATCTTGCGACCGCTGAGGTTCGGCGGAACGTCGCCGGACGCGAGTCGCCAGGCGATCTCGTGCACGAGCGCCGTCTTGCCAACGTCGAGTGGTCCGACAAGCAGGACGCTCGAGCGCCCGGGATCTCCGAGTGTGGCGAGGACCTGTGCGACCAGGCCCGGACGGCGGTCGATCCGCGCAAGAGTGTTGGCCGCCTTTGCGGTGAGCTCTTGGCCGTAACGTTCCAGCACCGCCTCGTCATCGTCATCGTCGTCCTCGTCCGTGACAGGTTCCGGAAAGTCGAGCTCGACGGTCTCGAGCCACGAGTTGGGCGGTTCGTCAGCGGCGAGGATCGCCGCCGCTCGCAGGTAGCGCAGCGACGCTGGCGCTTCGCGGGCAACGTACGCCGGAACTTTGTCCCGCTCGTTGATGTCCCCCTCGAGGCCGCGGACGACGGGACTGCGAACGAGGTAGGTCGTTCTGCCTCCCACCGTACGTGGCGTGACGACGATCCCGAGGGTGATCGATACCGTCTCGCCTTGCCCTCCGCGCGGCTGCACCTCGATGGGCACGCGAAGGAGCTCGGACTCCGCGTGCTCGGTGAGTGATGCCTGCTCCAGCGCGGTGCTGCGCTGATGGATGGC
>DATEZK010000165.1:0-8235 GCA_035255665.1 Candidatus Limnocylindria bacterium | reverse complement strand
CGTGCGGGTGTGGCCGGCGAGAGAAAGCCCTCAGCGAACGCCGCGCCCAGAGGCCAACTGGCAAGGCGAAGCGCGACCAGGAACCACGACAGCACGATCCTGATGCGCAGGTCGGCTGTGAACGCGGTGAAGAGTGGATCGCTCAGTCGGCCTACATCGGCGACGGTGCCCGCAACCAGCGTTAGGAAGATAGGCAGCGTCACGTAAGCGCCGAGCAGAGCGACGCGCCGGTAGTCGGCGCCCGCGCGCGCTGCGTAGGCGCCGCCGGCCAGCGGGCCGGCAACGATCAGTGGTAACGACAAGGCGGCCGCCGCGACATCTTGGGCAGCGAGCAGCTCGGCGAGGAATGGCGCTGGCCACACCACGCTGACGATCGTTCCCGTCACGAATGCGAATCCCGCCGCGCGCACCAGCAGTTCGGGCGGCCGCCATGGAATTCGCGGCTGGAAGCCGCGGGCGATGAGCCCGATCGCCGTACCGAGCACGAGTCCTGCGATGAGAAGCGCCAGTGCCCCGCGCGTGAACAGCAGCGCATCGATGGACCCGTCACCAGGTGTTCTGCCGGCGAACGCGACGCCGAGCACGCGGTTGACGAGCAGGGACACGTGCGTTGCGAGGCCAAGCAGCGCGAGACGGAGCAGGGCGCGCCGAAGCGGGCCATGCCTCGCGACGAAGACCGCGGCTGCGGTGCCGACGATGATCGCGGCGGACACGCCGACGCCGCTGGTCGGGTCGAACGGCGAGTTCAGCAGCCGCAGGAGCACGCCGAGCGCCGCGACAAGGACGTTCAGCAGCACGCCAATGCCGATCGCGTACAGCAAGGTCATTTGCGAGCGGTGGTGAAGATCTCCGCGAGCTCTTTGATCGTTTTCTCCGAGCGTCCCTGGCGGAACGCGTCGGCGACGCAGGTCTCCAGATGCTGCTCGAGCACGAGCGCGTCGACGCGTTCGAGTGCCTTCTCGATGGCCATGGTCTGCTTCAGCACGTCAACGCAGTACTTGTCCTCTTCGACCATGCGCTCGACCGCCTTGAGGTGACCCGCGATCGACCGGAGCCGCGCGATGACGTCCTTGCGGGATTCTTCGTTCACGGTCGCATCCTACTGCGGCGTGTGCGCAGCAACACGCCTAGCAGATGAGCGAAGCGAATAGCACCCAAAGAGAGACCCGGTGTCAGAATCGCGTGATGGCCAAGGGGGAGCCGCTCGCCGCGCGGATGCGTCCACGGGATCTGGATGAGTTCGTCGGTCAGCCGCACCTGGTCGGCGATGACCGGATGCTGCGCCGGGCCATCGACGCAGGTCAGCTGCCGTCGATGATCCTCTGGGGACCGCCGGGAACGGGAAAGACGACACTCGCCGCGATCGCCGCAAAGAAAGCCAAGGCGCGCTTCGTCGCGATCTCCGCGGTGTCCAGTGGCGTCGCAGAGCTTCGAAAGATCATCGAGGAGTCACGCAAGCTCCGGCAGCTGACCAACCAGGGAACGGTGCTGTTCATCGACGAGATCCACCGCTTCAACAAGGCGCAACAGGACGTGGTCCTGCCCTACGTCGAGAACGGCGATGTCACGTTCCTGGGCGCCACGACGGAGAACCCTTCGTTCGAGGTGAACTCCGCGCTCTTGTCGCGTTCGCGCGTCTACGTGCTCCATCCGCTGTCCGAGGACGACGTGCGCGTGATCGTGCGCCGGGCGATGACGGAGGAGCGCGGACTCGCCGGCAAGGTCTCGCTCACACCGGAGGCCGAGGACGCGCTCGTCGCGGTCTCCAACGGCGACGCGCGCGTCGCGCTCAACGCACTCGAGCTCGCCTCCGACGCGAGCACGGCGGACGGCGCGGGCGCGCGTGTGATCGGACTGCCCGAGATCCGCGAGGCGATGCAGCGCCGCAGCCTGCTCTACGACCGCGCCGGCGACATGCACTACGACACGATCAGCGCCTTCATCAAGAGCGTGCGCGGATCCGACCCAGATGCCGCGCTCTACTGGCTCATGCGCATGATCGACGCCGGCGAGGACCCGATGTTCATCGCGCGCCGCATCGTGATCCTGGCGGGCGAGGACATCGGACTCGCCGATCCGCAGGCGCTGGTCATCGCCTCGGCCGCGCAGCAGGCAACGCACCTCATCGGCTTTCCCGAAGGCTACTTCCCGCTCGCTGAGGCGACGGTCTATCTCGCGCTCGCACCGAAGTCCGACTCGCTGAAGCGAGGTCTCGGAGAGCTGCAGAAGGACCTCGCCGAGACGCGCGCGGATCCGGTCCCGCTGCACCTGCGCAACGCGCCCACGCCGCTCATGTCCAAGCTCGGTTACGGCAAGGACTACAAGTACGCGCACGACTACGAGGATCACGTCGCACCGGACACCAGCTACCTGCCGGACTCGCTCGAGGGCCGTCGCTACTACGTTCCGACCGACCTCGGCGCGGAGGTCGAGCTCAAGCGGCGGCTCGACGCCCTCCGCCGAAGCGTCCGAGGAACAGACCGACCTCGAACAGGAGATAGATCGGGATAGCAACGATCGCCTGATTGAAGGGGTCGGGAGTTGGCGTGGCGATCGCGGCGACGACGAACGAGAGGAGGAAGAAGTAGCGGCGCTGCTTTGCGAGCCACGATCGCGACACCGCACCGACACGGATCAACGCGTAGATCAGGACCGGCATCTCGAAGATGATGCCCATGCCGAGGATGAACGTCGTCACGAACCCGATGTAATCCGCCGCGCGCAACTGGTTTTCGAAGACGTTTCCTCCGAAACCGAGCAGAAATTCCATAGCGTTGGGCAGCACGAGGAAGTAGCAGAACGCCATGCCGCCCAAGAAGAGCAGAAGGATGAACGGCCCCGCCGTCAGCGCGAAGCGTCGTTCGTTCGGGTGCAGGGCGGGGTCGATATACGCGTAGATCTCGTACAGGATCACGGGCATCGCCAGGGCGATCCCGCTGAACAGAGCGACGCGCATGTAGGTCGTGAAGTTCTCCGTCGGACTGAACGAGGCGAGCTTACGGATCTCGCCATCCGGTCCCAAGCCCGCTGGCAGTAGTAGGAGCTTGATGATCTCCTCTGTGATCACGAAAGAGATCGCGGTGGTGATCACGACCGCGATCGATGCCACCATGAGCCGGTTTCGGAACTCACCGAGGTGCTGGACGAGCGAAAGTTCCTTATCGCGGTCGGACACGGACGACACGCTAGCGGACATTGCCTCACGCTAGCGTAGGTACACTTGACCCGTTCGCCCCCGTAGCTCAGTGGATAGAGCGGCGGCCTCCGAAGCCGTAGACAGGCGTTCGATCCGCCTCGGGGGTACTGGAAAGGCACTCGCGGCACCTTTCCTGCACCCAAGACCTCCGACATTTAGCGGAGGTGTTCACATGGACGTGATTTGGTTCCTGCTGATCGGGCTCATCGCGGGCTTTGTCGCTCGCGCACTTGTGCCCGGTCCGGACCCCATGGGCTGGCTCGGCACGATGGTCCTGGGCATCGTCGGCTCGCTTGTCGGCGGCACGCTGGCAGCACTGCTGTTCGGCGGCACGCTCGCCCTCTCGGCGGCCGGGATCATCGGCTCGATCATCGGCGCGATCATCGTGCTGCTG
This sequence comes from Candidatus Limnocylindria bacterium, assembly GCA_035255665.1. Lineage (GTDB taxonomy): Bacteria > Chloroflexota > Limnocylindria > P2-11E > P2-11E > CF-39. The sequence goes on along the minus strand of DATEZK010000165.1, from coordinate 4,645 downwards.
GTCTGGCGACAGGTCGGCAGTCGCTCGCGTACCACGGTCTAGCGCGCTAGTGGCCCGGCTGCGACTCCGATGCGGGTCGCAGCTGGGTCACGGCCACCCAGTGCTTCCCGAAGCGGTTCTTGACGAGCCATTCCTCCCCGGTGGTCGAGCCGTGCACGAGCACGCCCTCCTGCCACATGTCCGCAACGGGAGATCTGTAGAGCACACGCGCGCCCTTCCGTAGATCGAGTGTTGATGCCATCAGCGCTTCGGAACGATACCCGCTTCGTTCCCTGCGACACGGCGAACGTATTCGGCGAACATCGGCTCGACGAACGCATAGCGCCCGCGTCCGAGTCGCGTCACCAGTCCGCGCGCTTGCAGTGACTCCAGCGCGCGCAGGACCTCAGGCCGCGGCACTGCCGGCGTCGTATCGGAAGCGAAGAGCACAGCATTCTGCGCGACGCGCGTCGCGACGAGCTGAAGGTACTTCTGCTTCCCAAGCTCCGACCAATGGAGCGCGAACGGGCGCTCGAGCTCGCGCAGCGCCTGCTCGTACGCGATCCCCAGCAGGTCCGCCGTGACGACGCGCTGCGCGGCGTCACGCATGAGGTAATAGAGCGCGGCGCACACCTGCATCGTGTCCTGGGGATGGCCGCCGGTCGCGTCGAGCAGGCGGTCCACGCTCGTGTCGTCGATCGTGATCTTCTTCGCAGCGAACTTCTCGCGCAGGTAGGTGAGCCAGTCATCTGGCGCGATCCCGAAGCGGTGTCCGCCGGCCTCGGCGAGGTCGATCGGGACCGCGAACCGGTAGAACGCGCGGCCCTTCTCGCTGAACAGCTGCTCGAGGATGCCTTCCTCGGAACCGAGGAACGCGTACGCCACACCCTTTTGCGCCTGGAACCGCGTCCTCATGACGTCGAACACACGCGGGCCGAGGCGGCCCGCGGCCTGGAACTCGTCGAGCGCGATGACGACCCGCTTGCCCGTCCGTGCCGCCAGCGCCCGTGGGAGATCGAGCGCGCCGTCGAAGAAGCGCTGCGCGTTGGTCTCGCGCGCGAGCTGCAGTGCCAGCTCGATGTGCTCGTAGCGCACCTTGACCGATGGACGCATGCCAGCGGCGACGGCCTTCGCCTGCTCGAAGGAGCGCTCGACCCCCGAGACGTTCTCGAGGACCGCGTCGATGAGCCGCTCCCCCAGACCGCGGACGTCCGTCGCGCCGAGGCAGTCGACGTAGGCGGTGTGGGCGCCCCGCCGCTTGAGGCGCCGCAGGACCTCCAGGATGATCGATGTCTTGCCGATGCGGCGAGGCCCGGCGACCAGTACGTGATTCCCGTCGCCCAGACGCTCGACCAGCCTGCGGATGTAGGTCTCTCGGCCGACGAGATCGGACGCGGGCACGGGACCACCGACCGGAAAGTGAGGTGGGGGAGCGCTCACGCGCCCGAACGGGCCCGGCATATGTGGGTCAAAATATACATGAGATGTATCAATAGGCATCATGCGATGCATCCACGGTCCTATGGGAGCATCGCGCTGTGGGTTTCTTTTCCTGGCTCCTCAGCAAGCCGGATCCCGAGCTCCGCAGGCGGCTGGAACGCGCGGTTGCCGACGTGGACCGGGAGCTCGCCGCGAACCTCGAGCTCACGTCGATGTTCGATCAGACAAAGCAGGCCGTTGTCCTCGAGAACGGCGAATTCGCAAGACACGGCGCGACGATCCAGGCCGGACTCGCCGCCGCCCACGGTCCGCTGGCCGACCTCTATGCGCGGATCCCGGATACCGAGTCGGCGATGGAGCGGCGCGGCCCCGCGAACTCGCTCCGCGACGCCGATCGAGCACTGATCGAGACCTGGGAGGGCGACGCGCGGGCGGCCCAGCGCGGCCTCCGCGAGGCACTCGCGACGCCGCCGCTTTCGCCGATCGGTGCGCTACTCAAGCGCTTGCGTGGGGTGCTGCCGAGCAGGCGGTGAGCGACCGCCCTACTGGCACGAGGCGTGCATCCGTTACAACCTACGCATGGCAGCAAACGGCCGCTCCGCCCTGGGACGCTCATATCGCTCGTACCGGTTCCCACAGAGGAAGGGCGGGCGACTTTCGCGTCGTCCCGGAGGCGGGCAGCGGTTCGGACCGCTGGCCGGTGGGGCCGTTGCGTTCCTCCTTGCGATGGTCGGCATGGGAGGCGTCGCGGCGGCCACGGTCATCGGGTACTTCACGGCCGACCTGCCGGCCGCGCACGACCTGGCAACGGTCCCGGTCTCCCTGACGACCAGGATCTACGACCGCTCGGGCGAGCATCTTCTCTACACGCTCGAGGATGAGCGCCGCGAGCTCGTGGGCCTCGACTCGGTGCCCAAGATGATGCAGGACGCGACAATCGCGATCGAGGACAAGAGCTTCTGGACCAATCCCGGCGTCGACATCGGCGGGATCATCCGGGCGATGAACGCGAATGCCGCGAGCGGCACGATCTCGCAGGGTGGCTCGACGATCACGCAGCAGCTCATCAAGACGCGTCTTCTGACCGACGAACCGACCTTCACGCGGAAGATCAAAGAAGCGATCCTCGCGCTCGAGGCGACGCGCACGTTCAGCAAGGCGCAGATCCTCGAGATGTACCTGAACCAGATCTATTACGGGAACCAGGCCTACGGCATCCGCGCCGCATCCAAGACGTACTTTGACCAGCCCGATCTCACGAAGCTGACCCTCGGGCAGATGGCGATGCTGGCGGGCCTCGCGCAGCGGCCGTCGGACTACGACCCGGTGCAGAACCCGGACGCAGCAAAGTCTCGGCGCGCGGACGTCCTCGACGCCATGGTGGAGAACAGCTACATCACCATCGACCAGGCCGCGGCGGCGAAGGCCGAGCCCATCGTGGTGAAGCGGGTGTCGACCTCGCTCTATGCGGCGCACTTCACCTTCCGCGTCCGCGAGCAGCTGATCCGCGAGATGGGTGAGAAGGCCGCCTACCGGGGCGGCTACGAGGTGTTCACGACGCTCGACTGGAACATGCAGCAGCTCGCCGAGAGGGAGGTCCGCGAGCACGTCGACCGGCTCAAGGGCCTGAACGTGCATAACGCGTCGCTGATCACGATGGACCCAAGGACGGGCGAGATCCTCGCGTACGTCGGCAGCTATGACTACTACGGCAACACGCCGAAGATGCAGGGCGACTACGACCACGCCGGCATCGCGTACCGGCAGCCGGGTTCGACGTTCAAGCTCTTCACCTATCTCGCAGGCATGCTGCACGCGGGCATGACCCCATCGACCCGGCTCTACGACATCGGGTGGTCGATGCCCGACGGCAGTGGGACGGCATACACGCCCACGAACGCGACAAAGGAGCAGCACGGGCCGCTCACATTGCGCCAGGCGCTGCGGGAGTCGCTGAACCTGCCCGCGCTGCAGGTCACGCGCACGGTCGGGATCGACGCGATCATCGACACGATCCACCAGCTGGGCATCGAGCGGACCTTCGACCGTGAGCGGCTCGGTCTGTCGTTCGGCCTTGGTGCCGGGGAGATGCGCCTTATCGACATGGCGAGCGCGTACCAGGTCATCGCGAACATGGGCGTGCGCGTCGAGCCGACGATGATCTACAAGATCCTCGACCCGCACGGCAAGGTCGTGCGCGACTGGTCGAAGCCACAGGGCAAAGAGGTCCTCGACCCGCGGCAGGCGTGGATCATGGCCGACATCCTCAAGGACATGACCAACCCGCAGGGCTCGTTCGTCTTCGGGCCGTGGACGAACATCGGCCGGACCGCTGCGCTCAAGACCGGAACTACGGACAACCAGAAGGACGTGCTCGCGATCGGCTGGATCCCCGAGCGTCTGACGGCGGTCTGGATGGGCAACTCCGACAACACCGACATGATCGGCATCACCTCCGCGATGGGTCCCGGCGTGATGTGGCAGGACTACATGAAGCAGGTCGTCGGGCACCTACCGGCGACGTGGTACGAGAAGCCCGCGGGGATCGTGACGCGGACCGTGTGCGTCAATCCTTCGGTCATGGGCGGCAACGGCTCCGGCGAGCTGGTCGGACCGGGCTGCCCGAATGGCTTCCGCATGAACGAGAACTTCGTCGAGGGCACCGAGCCGAAGACCAACGGGACGGGCTTCTACACCGGGTGCGGCATCCGTCTCGTCGCGCCGTTCGCCGACTGGCAGGGTGCTTACAACGGGTGGGCGGCGAAGGCCGTGTCGGGCGCCTACAGCTATGGCCGCTTCAGCTGGACCATCTGCGGCTTCGCGCCGAAACCGTCCGATCCTCCCGGTGTCGGCGTGCCTCCTGGTACGACGTCGCCGCCTGGTGGGCGCACACCGATACCCACGGTCCCGCCGCGCGATACACCGCGACCCACGAAGAAGCCGTAGTCCAGTCGCGGATCGCGCGGCGCGCGCGCTGCGGGTCCTGCCCCGGCTCGGGGTCCTCGCTCGCTCGACACTCGCCCGCTCCGGCATCCCTCTAAGTCGTCCCCTCGTCCCGCGGGCTCAACTCTCGCTCGCGACGACCCGCTCGCCGTGTCACCCGCAGCGCGCGCACGGCGAATCTCGCAACCTAGACTGAGATTCATGGGAGCGGTGTCGAGCGCTGCGTTCTATGCGCCGGTTGAGCTCGAACTCAAGGAATTGGAGCGCCGCCTTCTCGCTGTCG
>DATEZK010000164.1:0-2631 GCA_035255665.1 Candidatus Limnocylindria bacterium | reverse complement strand
CTCGTTGTCGCGCACGGTCGGCGTCGTCGTCGCGGAGCGCCTGCTCGATCTCGTCGTCGTCTTCGGCCTCCTCGTGCTCGGCGGATACGTCGCCTTCGGGCGCACGGTCCTCCCCGACCTCTGGATCGTCTATGTCACCGGCGCGGTGCTCGGCCTGCTGATCGCCATCGGACTGGTCGCGATCTACGCCCTTGGTCCAAAGATCGCTCGCTTCTTCCCCGGCGAGGTACGGCGCATCGGTCGGCTCTTCCGCGAAGGCGTGCTGCACAGCTTCCGCGCGCTGCCGTTCGCCGGTGCGCTCACGCTGATCATCTGGGGCCTCGAGGCGATGCGCCTCATGTTCGTGCTCTGGGCCCTGGGCCTCGAGCTGCCGGCGTCGGGCATCGTCTTCGTCGCGGTGGCGACGTCGCTCCTCACCACGGTGCCGCTCACGCCGGCCGGTTTCGGATTCGTCGAGATCGCGATGGTCTACGTCCTCACCGAGGGCTTCGGCCTCTCGCAGTCGAGCGCGGTCGCCGTCGCCGTGCTCGACCGTGCCGTGAGCGTGTTCTCGGTGATCGTCGTCGGTGGGATCGTCTATGCGCGGTCGGATCGCTCCGAACGCGTCGGGGGGTAGTGGTCTTGATCAGACGGCGGCGGGTGTCGCGAACAGTCCCGCGGTCTCAGTGCTCGTTCGCGACACCTGCCGCCGTCCGTCCAAGGCGCACTGGCGCCGCGTGGCGCCGGTAGACTCGCGCCCATCCGACCCCTACTCCTCATTTCGCTCGCAGCGCTTCTCGTGCGCGTCGCGAGCGCGTTCGTTGTCGCGCAGCCGGGTTACACCGACGCCTACTACTACTCCATCGTGGCGAGCCGTCTCGCGCATGGCGAGGGCCTCACGGCGGACTTCATCTGGAACTTCCTCGAGGCGCCGGGATTCGCGCCACTGCCGATAGCGAGTCATGTCTTCTGGGTGCCGCTGGCAAGCACACTGCAGGCCGGTGGCATCGCCGTGCTCGGCGGACTGCTGGGTGAGTTTCGCGCTGGTCAGGCGGCCGTGATCGCAGTCGCGGCGTTCCTACCGGCCGCGACGTACGCCGCGGCGCGTTCGCTCGACGTTGCGCCGCGATACGCGCTCGCGGCCGCGGCTCTCGTGGGGCTCGGCGGGTTGTTCGCGCCCGGGCTCGTGGCGGCCGACTCGTTCGCGCCCGCGGCGCTCATCGGCACCCTCTTCTTCCTAGCGTTCGCGCGCGCCGCGGGCGGCTCGGTCCGCGCCGGCGCGCTCGCCGGGCTTCTCGTCGGACTCCTCTATCTCGCGCGGGCGGAGGGAGCGCTCTTTGGCCTCGCGCTCCTCGCCCTCGCCGGCCGCCCGGAATCGCGCAGTGCGGGTCTGATCGGCAGCGCCGTCGCGCTCGCGATCGGAGGCGCTTGGTTCGCGCGGGATCTGAGTCTCGGCGCGGGCGACCTTCTTGCGCGCTCGATGCTGCTGACCGATTACCAGCAGTTCTTCCGGATCGAGCCGCCGACGGCAGCGCAGTTCTTCGGCGCGTTCCCGAGCGTCCTCGCCGCGAAGCTCGGCGCGCTCGGGATGAACGCGGCGACGGCGATCCTCGCGTTCTTCGTCATTTTGGGCCCGCTTGCCGCCGTGAGCTCCCGGCGGCTGCGGACGCTTCCGCACGTCAGCGCTTGGGCCTCACTGCTCGTCGTCGTCTTCCTCGCGCAGTCGCTGCTGTTCACACTGCATTCGACGCGCGGCTCCTATTTCCATTCGCTCGCGGCGTTCTTCCCATTCGGCATCGCGCTAGCTGCGGCGGGCGCCGAGCGTGCGCTCGCGCATCGCGGCGCTTCCGTGACTCGGCTCTGGGTCGCAGGCGCCATGGTGCTCGCGGTCATCATGAGCGTCGGCGCGGTCGTCGAGTGGGACGCGACGTTCAATGCCGGCGTTCGAGTGCGCACCGCCGCGCTTGATGCGATCCCGCCGGGACCGTTCATGGCCATCGATGCCGCGGCCTGGCGCTCGATCGCCGGACGCCCGGTGATCGTGACGCCCGCGCAGCCAGACGTTATGACATTGCCCTTGGTCTGCGGGATCGCGAACCGCTACGGTGCGCGAGCGCTGGTGCTCGAGGCGGCGCACTTCCGTGGTTACGACGCGATCTACAACGACGTGGTGCGACCGGTGTGGCTGGGGCCGGCGACCATCCGCGGCGCCATCAAGATCTTCCCGATCTACGCCGACTGCCCTCCAGATCCTCGAGTGCTCCAGCGGTGAGAGATCTGAACGGTCGCGCGCTCGCGCCGCTCTTCGTCGCGCTCGCGGCATTCGCGCTCGCGCTCGCGACGCCGCCGGGCGACCCCGACACGTACTGGCACCTCGCGTCGGGCAGATGGATGCTCGAGCACCGCGAGCTGCTAAGAGCGGACGTGTTCTCTTCGACCATTAGCGGACAGCCGTACAGCGTCGGCGAGTGGCTCGGGCAGATCGTCCTGTACCTCTCTTATCTCGCGGGCGGATGGACCGGTCTCGTCATCCTGCGCGGGCTGCTCGTCGCGACGTGCGCGTTCTTCCTGACGCGCGTCGCGCTACGCGGCGGCGCGCCCGTGATCGTCGCTGTTCCCGCCACGTGCGCGGCGCTCATCCTGTCCGAGATC
>DATEZK010000163.1:0-2113 GCA_035255665.1 Candidatus Limnocylindria bacterium | reverse complement strand
GGTTGGCTCGGTCACGCCAAAGTTCTGGAGCATCATCTCCGAACGAAGGAAGCCCGGGGTAATCGCGACGGATGCAATGCCGCGCGACCGGAGCGCCTCCGCAAAGCTCAAGGCGAGCGTCTTGTGTCCGCTCTTCGCCAGGTCACGCATGACGTTGCCGCTGCCACTGATGAGGAAATCCCCCTCTGTCACTTCGACGATGAGCCCACGCCGTTTCTTGAGCATGATCGGCACCGCGTGCTTCGCGGTAATCAGGTGCGACACGACCGCCTGACGCAGCCCCTCCGCGAGATAGGAGACGTCGGACTTCCAGAACGATTGCCATCCGCCCATCCGCGGATCTTCCCCCGCCACGCTGTTGACGAGGATGTCGAGTTTCCCCTGCTCGCGCTGCACGCGCGCGAAGAGCGCCGCGACCTGCGCTTCGTCGGTGTGATCGACGCGTACGGCGATGGCGGTGCCGCCTTCGGCCGTGATCAGGTCCGCGGTCTCTTCGATCGTCTCGGGTCGCGCGTACGGGGACGGCTCGCCGCGGACGCTCCGGCCGGTGCAGTAGACGACGGCGCCCGCTTCGCCGAGTGCGCGCGCGATGCCGCGGCCGGCTCCGCGGGTGGCGCCGGCGACGACGGCCACGCGCTCAGAGAGCGGCTTTCGTCCCGCGGTCGCTTTGGTGCGTTTGGCTCGAGCGCTCATTGGGCCTCCTCGGCCAAGGTTTATAAACGGCCATTCACTTACACTGGCATTATGAATGACCATTCATTATCTGTCAAGAGTGAGCCCCCGACCCCGCACCGTCAGCGACGACGACATCCTCGCGGCCGCCGCCCGCGCCATGTCGAAGGTGACGCCGACGCGTTTCACGCTGGCCGACGTCGCCCGCGAGGTCGGTCTCGCGCCCGCGACGCTGGTGCAGCGCTTCGGCTCGAAGCGCGGGCTCCTCCTCGCGCTGGCAGCGCAGTCCGCCGCGAGCATGGATGCGTGCTTCGATGCCGTGCGCCAGGCGCATGCGTCGCCGCTGGACGCGCTCCTCGACGCCGCCACGACGATGGCGCGCTTCAGCAAGTCGCCCGAGGAGCTGGCGAACTCCCTGGCCTATCTCCAGATCGACCTCAGCGATCCCGACTTTCACCGTCACATTCTGGAGGGCTCGCGGGCAAGCCAGCGTGGCTATCGCGCACTGCTCGATGAGGCGGTCACGCGCGGAGAGCTCAAGCGATGCGATACCGAGCGGCTTGCGCGCACCGTGGACGCGATTGCGGGCGGCTCACTCATCGGGTGGGCGATTCATCGGAAAGGGAAAGCGGAGACCTGGGTCCGGAAGGACCTCGAGACGCTGCTCGCTCCGTACCGCGCCTGAACTAAGAGACGAGCCTCAGAAGCTCCGCGAAGTACTCGGGCTTTCGCGTCGAGAACAGGCCGTACCACGCTTCGAGCACATCGGGGTCGTAGAGATCGAGCCGCTTGTAGATGTGATAGGCAAACTCGAGCGGCGCCATCGACGCGGCCGTGATCAGGTCCCCATCGGTGACGGCCGGCTCATCCTGATAGAGCGCTCCGCCGCGATATCCGGTGGCCGCGATGTATTCACGCGCATTGCTCGTGTGGCGGCGCTCGTCGAGCAGCCCACCGCGCGCCAACCCGGCGGTCGCGCCGCAGATCCCCGCGACCGGCACTCCGTTATCGAGGAACTCGCGCGCCTTCTCGACCGCTTTCGTGTTGCCGCCCTCGTCCCACGTGTCACCGCCGGGGAGGATGAGCATCCGGCTGTCGGACGGCGAGAGATCATCGAGGGTCATGTCCGGAACGATGCGGACGCCGCCGCTCGTGACGATGGGGTCGGGTTGCGGCGCGACGGTGCGAACGCGCCACCGGTCGGGCACGCGATGAAACTGCGTGTTGTTGATCCCGGCAACGGCGAACCCGTGCTCCCAATCCGCCAGCGTGTCGAACACGTAGCAGTGAACCGTTTCCTTGGTCATGAGCATCCCTCCACGTACTCGACGGCCGGCAGGCGGCCCGATCGATACTTCGTCACGCGACCCTTGAACGTCTCGAAGATGATCCGGTGCAGGGTGTCACCCGGGGGCGTCACGACCACATAGTGACCCTCGGG